>NZ_JBCEWQ010000086.1:0-36153 GCF_038448545.1 Streptomyces sp. CLV115 | reverse complement strand
GGTCGGGGCCGGCCGGGGTCGGGGTCCGGGTCCGGGTCGGGGCCGGAATTCCGGTTCTCCCGGGACAGGGCGGTGCGGTGGTGGAGAAACCGGCGGTGGCGGCCGGTGCGTTCGGGGCCGCGTGTCATATCCCGTGCTGGGACGCGAAGTTGTCGCGCAGATGAATGTGAGCGAGAGGGGTTCCAAAGAACATGTGACATGTGCCATTGTACAGCGCGCAAGGGAGGCGGGGTCGTGCTCATGTCACGACATGAGTGCACTTCGGATTCGGTCCGGCGCCCGGCCCCTTGCATTCCCCCACAACCGCGCCCTGTCGCGCGGTCACCACTCCGCTGGGAGGCGGCACGTGAAGAACCTGAGGGTTCGACGGAGAATAACCGGACTGTCCACCGTGGCCCTGGCGGCATGCCTGGGCGTGGGCCTGCTCACGGCACCGAGCCAGGCCGTGGAGCAACGCCCCGCCGTATCAGCCACGTCCCCCGGCCACTCGGAGGCCGCCGGGAGTCGGGCGGAACGGCGGACCGAGGCCCCGGGCGGCCCCACCGCCGAGTCGCTGACGACACCGGCCGGCGATGCCGCTCACGTCGAACGCAAGTCGCTCAAGGCCGCCGACCGGCCGCCGTTGTCCGCGTCCAAGGACGCACTCAAGCGGGACTACGACGACCCGGCCGACGCGCTTCCGAGCCACCTGGCGCCTTCGATGAAGGCCGGGAAGCGGGCCCGCGCCAAGGCGTCCGGCAAGGCGGCGGCCGAGTGCAACGTCACCGACTTCACCAACAACACCGGGGGCGCCCTGGTCGAGAAGGTCAAGGCGGCGACCACCGACTGCGTCAACACACTGTTCCGCCTCCAGGGTCAGGACGGCTACAACGCCTTCCGCGAGGACCAGATGGTCACCGTCGCCGACGCCATGCGCGACACGTCGGCCTCCTACCCCGGCGACAGCAGCACCGGCATGCCCCAGCTGGTCCTCTTCCTCCGGGCCGGCTACTACGTCCAGTACTACGACCCCGACACCGTCGGGGACTACGGACCGCGCCTGCGCACGGCCATCCAGGGCGCGCTCGACGGCTTCTTCGGCTCCTCGCACGCCTTCGACGTCACCGATGCCAACGGCGAGAGCCTGTCCGAGGCGATCATCCTGGTCGACAGCGCCGTGGAGAACGCCCGTTACCTGAACATCGTCAAGCGGATGCTGGCCGACTACGACGAGTCGTACAACAGCTCCTGGTACATGGTCAACGCCGTGAACAGTGTGTACACGGTCATGTTCCGCGGTCACCAGGTGCCCGAGTTCGTCAGCGCCGTCGAGGCCGATCCCAGCGTGCTGAACTCCCTGCACGACTTCGCCGCGAACCACCTCGGTCTGCTGGGCACCCAGCAGTCGTTCCTGGCCTCCAACGCGGGGCTCGAACTCGGCCGCTTCCTCAAGGAGGACTCGCTGCGGGCCAAGGCGAGCCCGCTCGCGGCCGACCTGATGAGCAAGAGCTCCATCGACGGCCCCACCGCCCCGCTCTGGGTCGGCGTGGCCATGATGGTCGACGCCTACGACAAGGCCAACTGCTCCTACTACAACGCCTGCAACCTCGCGGAGCGTCTGGAGAAGGCCGTCCTTCCGGTGAAGCACACCTGCAGCGACAGCATCACCATCCGGGCGCAGGACATGTCCGCGGCGGAACTCGAAGCCAGCTGCACCAGCCTGCGCAACCAGGACGCCTACTTCCACGAGGTGGCCCGGGACAACGGTGCGGTCGCCGACGACAACAACAAGACCATCGAGGTCGTGGCCTTCGACTCCAGCACCGACTACCAGACCTACGCCGGAGTGATCTTCGGCATCGACACCAACAACGGCGGCATGTACCTGGAGGGCGACCCCAAGGCCGAGGGCAACCAGCCCCGGTTCATCGCCTACGAGGCCGAGTGGGCCCGCCCCGACTTCCAGATCTGGAACCTCAACCACGAGTACACGCACTACCTCGACGGCCGCTTCAACATGTACGGCGACTTCGGGGCCGGAATGACCACGCCGACCGTCTGGTGGGTCGAGGGCTTCGCGGAGTTCATCTCCTACTCGTACCGCAAGGTCGCCTACGACGACGCCATCGCCCAGGCCGCGAACCACACCTACACACTGCGCACCCTGTTCGACACCACCTACGACAACGCCGACCAGACCCGCGTGTACAACTGGGGCTACCTGGCCGTCCGTTACATGCTCGAATCCCACCGGTCGGACCTCGACACCCTGCTCGGTCTCTACCGCAAGGGTGACTGGGACGGCGCCCGCACCCTGCTCACGTCGACCATCGGGAGCCGTTACGACGCCGACTGGAACACCTGGCTGACCGCCTGCGCGGCCGGTGCCTGCGGCGGCGGGTCCACCAACCCGCCCGGCGGGATCACCGAGTGCAAGGACGCCGACACCAGGCTGCTGGGCCAGAACTGCATGCGCAGCGGGCTGAAGGCCGTCAAGGGCGACTACGCCTACCTGAGCATCCTCGTCCCGGACGGCGTCACCCGGTTGAAGATCACCGCCTCCGGCGGCACCGGCGACGCCGACCTCTACTACAGCTCGGAGAACTGGGCGACCACCGGCGTCAACAACGACAAGTCCGTCGGGGCCGGCAACGAGCACACCCTGACCGTCGACAACCCGGCGCCGGGCTACCACTTCATCAGCCTCTACGGCAATGAGAAGTTCGACGGAGCCAAGGTCACCACCGAGTTCTGATCGCCACGACCCCCATGGTGTCGGCCGGCCGAGTGATGACCCCGCTCGGCCGGCCGGTGCCGTCGCCCCGGCCCGCGTCCGCCGGTCACGGCGGGGGGCTCACGAGAGCAGCAGCGTGCCCGGGGTCGCGCTGTCGGTCAGGACCGCCACGATCAGATCGAAGAGGGTGGGGCCCCGGCCCGCCAGGGCCTCGTCCAGCCGCTGCTGGACCGCCGCCCGGTTCGTGGGGTGCACCCGGTTCAGGCTCTGCCGCAGATGTCGCGCCGTCTCCTCGTGGCCCAGGGCCCGCGCGGAGGCGGCGTGGTCCCGCCACTCGAAGGTGAAGTCGCCGTCGTCGGGCGTACCCATGCCGCCGCCGAGACAGTCCGCGAGCGCGTCGAGGTTGCGGCCGAAATATCCGCCCGGTCCGTTCACCGCCTCGCCGATCACTGTCCAGAACTGCTCCGGGCCGGTGACCCGGGAGCCTTCGATCACATAGGTCACGGTCATGGGTGGAGGGTACAAGTCCGGCTGCTTCTCCGGGTCCGTTGATCCGCGCCGCAGGTGGGGGGCTACGGCGCGGATCGGTCCGGAGGGGCCGGGCTTCAGCAGCCCTGGTCGATCAGGTCGAAGGTGGCGTAGTGGTCACTGGTGTAGTAGTCCTCCTGCGACCGCTCGCCGGTGACGATCCGACGTGCGCCACGGGTGGGGGAGTTGGGCGTGATGACCGTGTACTCGTGGTAGTAGCCGGTGCTCTGGCCGGGCAGGACGCCTTCCCGGTTCTGGAAGACGGTGCCGTCCTGGGAGTACGGGAACGGTCCGCCCGCGTCGATCAGATCGAGGGTGTCGTGGGCCTGGGAGGGCAGCGCCGAGTAGCAGATGCTGCCCACCGAATCGGTGGACGGGGCCGAGGCGGTGGCCGCGGTGACCGGGCCGCCGACGAGGAGAGCGGACAGGAGGGCGGCTGCGCCACCGAGCGTGGTGATCCGTGGGGGGATTCGCATAGCCACCATGATGACGCGCGTAGACATGGTCCCGTCAACGCCAACCGATGTGAATTTTTTGGAAGTTAACCCGGGGGTAGGAAATGTGACGTGCAGATGTCCGGAGGTCCGCGGGCCGGTTCCGCTCCTCTGTTCACTTATTGATGAGTCGACAAGCGTGGCGGCCCGTCTGTGGGGCATGCATCCCGGTGAACGTGTTTCCGCGAAGGAGTCCGACGAGCAGCAGACACCCGGGGAAGCCGGGACCACGAGCAGGGGGCGATGCACTGTGCGGGCGGGGGAGACGATGGAGCGTCAGGGAGATGCCGATTTCATGAAGGGCGAGGCCGCACACGAGCCGGGGGCACACGAGCGGGGGTCGCGGGACCGGCGACCGGTCCGGCTGCACCGCAGACTGGCCCGCACCGACCTGGCGTCCGTGAGCGAAGTCAGAGGCGCGTTGAGGGATTTACTGCGCCACCGGTGGAAGGAGGAGCCGGCTCGGGTGGCGGAGCTCCTGCTCAGCGAGCTGGTGACCAACGCACTGATCCACACCCCGCACGGCGCGGTCGTCACGGTGAGCATGGCGCCCACCAGGTTACGGGTGGAAGTGCGGGACTTCGTGTCCGGACTGCCCCTGTCGTACGTACCGGACGCCGACGACGGTACGCACGGCCGGGGGCTGCTCCTGGTACGGAGCCTCGCGGACGCCTGGGGCGTCGGCGCTCACGCTCTGGGCAAGGTCGTCTGGTTCGAACTGGACGGCGAAAGAGCCTGACCGGGCGGCAAGGGCCCTACCGGGGCAGCGAAAAGCCCTGACGGACCGGTAGGACCGGGCCGTCAGGGCCTTGCCGGCTTCAGCCGAACTGCTGCTCCAGATCCTTCAGTTTCTGCTCCAGCGAATCGAGCCGGGGCAGCGCCTGGGTGTCGTCCTCGGCGGTGAGGTCGACGGTGACCGGATCATCGGTGCGTCGGTCCGAGCTGCCGGTGCTCGGACCCGTCACGGCTTGCAGGGACGGCCGGGGGCGCAGAGGCAGTTGTCCCGGCTCGGATATGGCGGGCTCCACGACGGACTGCGCTGAGCCCGGTGTGGGGGCGAGGGCCTGGACGTCCACCTGGGTGCCGCCCCGGCCGACCCGGCGCCAGGCCCGGTTCTGCCGGTTCAGTGCCTTGATGTGGGCCCGGTCCAGCTTCTCCTGGTCCTTCCTGCGGAGGCGGTTCTGCTCCTTCTCCCGCCTGTCCTCACGTACTTCTTCGACCGCCTCGTCCAGGGTGCGTACGCCCTCCAGCAGCATCAGCGACCAGGCGCCGAAGGTCTCCCGGGGGGCACGCAGCCACCGTACGATCCGGATCTGCGGCAGCGGGCGAGGCACCAGGCCCTGTTCGCGCAGCGCGGCCCGGCGGGTCTGCTTCAGCGCCCGGTCGAAGAGCACGGCCGCCGAGAGCGACATCCCCGCGAAGAAGTGCGGGGCGCCCGCGTGGTCGATCCCGCGCGGTGCGTGCACCCAGTTGAACCAGGCGGCGGCACCGGCGAACGTCCATACGAGCAGGCGCGAGCCGAGCGCCGCGTCACCGTGGCTGGCCTCGCGCACCGCCAGTACGGAACAGAACATGGCCGCCCCGTCGAGGCCGAACGGGACGAGGTACTCCCAGCCCCCGGAGAGGCCGAGGTTCTGCTCGCCGAAGCCGACGAGCCCGTGGAAGGAGAGTGCGGCGGCGACCGCCGCGCAGCAGAACAGCAGGACGTACGAGGCGGTGGCGTACATGGCCTCCTTGCGTCTGCGGCGCTCCTCGCTGCGTTCCCAGCTGTCGTCGGCCGCGGACGTGTCAGCGGCACGCTTGCCGCGTGCGACCACCGCCACCGCCGCCAGGACTCCCACGAGCAGCACGGCGCCCGGAAGCAGCCAATTCAGCGATATGTCGGTCAGTCTCATGCGCGGTCCCTTGCATTGCGTAGGGCATTTCGGGCGCCATGATTGCCGAAACCCCCTCGTGCACACGGGGGTTTCGGGGCAAGAGAACGCCATTGGGTCGGCACGGCGTACGGATGACGGGGATCCGGTCGAATGACTGTACGCGGCCGATGAGTTGCGTTCGAATTGTACTACTCGCGCGAGCGGTGTTGATCAGTGAGCGGGTGTCAGTTTCCGAACGCGGTCGGCGTCGCAGGTACGAGGACACGTGACGCAGGTGTCCTCGGGGCGCAGCGTGTAGAAGAGGCAGCAGCTCGCCCGGTCGCGGGTGGGCAGCGACTCGCCGTTCGGCCCGGTCAGTTCACGGAAGCCCGCGTTGCCGACGTACGGCTTCGTGGTGCCCGGCAGCAGCGCCTCCAGCTCCGCCATCGCCCGCCGCTCCTCGCCGAGCAGATGGGCGACGTACCAGAGGCCTTCGACGATCTCGTCCGTCGCCATGCCCCACAGCGCGCGCCGGCCGCGCCGCATCCGCGGCCCGAAGCCGTCGAGCACCGGGCCGATGTGGTCGGCCACCGCCGCCAGCACCTCGGCCCGCAGCGCGGCCTCGTCGGGCACCACCCGGGCGCCCGGCAGCACCGCGGCCGGATCGTCCGGCAGGCAGGCGAATTCCCTCACCCGGAGGGTCAGATGGCCCAGTGCCCGCTGGAACGACACATCCGCGACGGGGACCCGGGGCACCCGCCGGTGCAGGAACCAGGGGACCGTCACCAGCAGACAGGCGGGCCAGGCGTAGCGGTGCAGTCCGAAGCTGGCGACCACGTCGGGGCGGGGCTGCTGGCCGTAGTCCCGGACCACCTGGGCGTGGTCCCAGTCGAGGAAGGCGTCGAGCGCCGGGCCGCCGGCCGCGAGCTCGGCCGCGCCCACCCAGCCGGCACCGCCGGGGGCGGTCTCGCCGTCCGTCAGCACCTGGGCACGCAGGCCGGGAAAGACCTCCGCGAGGCGCGCGTACGCGTCCGTCACGGCGGACGCCGTGGTGCCGGGGAGCAGGGCGGGGAGTGTCATGCAGGGACCACCGAATCGCGACCGTTTGCAGGTTAGCCTTACCTTACCCGAACGGATCGATGTTTGAACTGCGGCGTCCTGCGCCTATCGTGCACAAGGGGCATGGCGCACGCGAGCCGCGCCCACGGCAGGCCGAGGAGGTCCGAGTGGAGCAGGGCAGAGCGCGTGAGGCGTACGGGACCGCCGCCCCCGCGACCGCTCCGGCGGTCGTCCGGGTGCCCGAGCAGGCGCGCGGCGAGCACACCCACGGCGAGCCGCCCGCCCCGCGGCCCGCGGTCCAGCGGCACTCAGTGCGCGGCCAGGTCCTGGAGGCGCTGCGCGCCGCCCTGGTCGACGGCCGGCTGGTGCCGGGCCAGGTCTACTCCGCCCCGGCCCTCGGCGCCCGGTTCGGCGTCTCCGCCACCCCGGTCCGCGAGGCGATGCAGCAGCTGGCCGTCGAGGGCGCCGTCGAGGTGGTGCCGAACCGGGGGTTCCGGGTGGCCGAGCGCGGCCCGCGCGAGCTCGCCGAGCTGGCCGAGGTGCGGGCCCTGATCGAGGTCCCCGTGATGCTGCGGCTGGCCCGTACCGTCCCGCCCGGCACCTGGTGCTCCCTGCGCCCGCTGGCCGATGCCACGGTGGCCGCCGCGGCCGTCGGCGACCGGGCGAGCTACGCCGAGTCCGACCGGGCCTTCCACGGCGCGGTCCTCGCGCTCTGCGGCAACGAGCAGCTGGTGACGGTCGCCGACGAGCTGCACCGCCGTTCCCAGTGGCCGCTGGAGAACAACCCCGCCACCCGCCGCGCCGACCTCCTCGCCGACGCCGCCGAACACACCGCGCTGCTCGACGCGCTGATCGCCCAGGACCTGCCCGTCGTCCAGTCGCTCGTGCGCGAGCACTTCGCCGGCGCCGAGGTCCGACCGCCCGGTCCGGGTGCCGACCGTGGTCCGGGGCCGGCCGGCCGATGACCGGCCGGCCCCGGGCTCAGTTCGCCCCGACGGCCTCCGCGGGCGGCGGGTCCAGATGCGGGGCCAGCCACGTCGGTACGCCGCCGAGCAGCCGGAACAGCCGGCCCGCCTCGGCGCGCAGCCGGGTCGCCAGCTCCGGCTCCGGCTCGGAGTCGGCGAGGGCGATGAGGGCTGGGGCCGTACCGATCAGATAGCCCAGCTCCTCCCTGATCCGCAGGGACTCCGCGAAGCCGTGCCGGGCCTCCGCCAGTTCGCCCTCGCGCAGGGACAGCAGGGCGAGATGGCGCCAGGTGGAGGAGAGCAGCAGCGCGTCGCCCTGGGCGGTGGCCCCGGCGTGGGCCCTGCGGTACGCGGCGCGCGCCGCCTGCGGCGAATCGGCGATGTTCTGCGCGATCAGGCCCCGCCGGAAGTCCAGCAGCGGGCGGCCGGGTGCGGACGGGGCGAGCAGCGCCGCGGCCCGGCTCAGGGCGACGCTGGCCTCGTCGGCCCGGTCCCGTACCCCGAGGAGTGTCGACGCGTAGGCCAGATGGCCGCGTTCACAGGCGGCCGCGCCGCGTTCGGCGTCGTCGTGGGCCAGCGCCTCCGCGGTGCGCAGCGCGTCCTCCGCGTCGGTCCAGCCCTTCGCGGTGTACAGGCACCGTTCGGTCAGCAGGGCGGTCCGCTGGAGCGCGGCGGCCGGATCGGTGGCGGCGCCGGGTTCGAGCAGCGCGGCGGCGTCCGTCCAGCAGGCGCGCGACCGCAGCCGCCATACCGCTGTCTGGAGCGGCGGATCGTCATCTGCTGTCGTTCCGGAACCAGACATGGCGGTATGCGCCACATTGCCCTCCCCGAGCGCGCCATCGAGCTGTTGAGTCTGGCGGCATCTCAGCACGGATCCGCGTGCCGGGCCAAGGGTTCGTTCAATCTCAGGTGAAAGTTTTCACAAACGAACGGGGCGGCCAACAGCCGTGACAGGGCCGGGAAATCAGCTCATACGCAGGGCGAGGAAGAAATCGAGCTTGTCCTCCAGCCGCGAAAGATCGCGTCCCGTCAACTGCTCGATTCGTCCGACCCGGTAGCGCAGCGTGTTGACGTGCAGGTGGAGCCGGGCGGCGCAGCGGGTCCACGAGCCGTCGCAGTCCAGGAACGTCTCCAGCGTGGGGATCAGCTCCGCGCGGTGGCGCCGGTCGTAGTCGCGCAGCGGATCGAGCAGGCGTGCGGTGAACGCGCGGCGCACGTCGTCCGGCACGAACGGCAGCAGCAGCACGTGCGAGGCCAGTTCGTGGTGGCCGGCCGCGCAGACCCGGCCGGGGCGGGCCGCCGCCACCCGGCGGGCGTGCCGGGCCTCCTCCAGGGCGCCGCGCAGCCCCTCGGGCGAATGGACGGCCGCGCTGACACCCAGGGTCAGCCGCCCGTCGTCGGCCAGGCCCGCGGAGAGCGGTTCGCGGACGGCGGCCAGCAGCACATCGGCATGGAGCGCCGGATCCCGGTCCGGCCCCTCGGCACGCTCGCCGTCCCGGTCCGGTGCGGGCGCGCCGACGGCGGGCAGCGGTACGAGGGCGACGGCCTCCTCGCCCGTGTGGGCGACCGCGATCCGGTCCGCCGAGTCGGGGCCGGTGACCGCGGGGTCGACCAGGATCTCCTCCAGGAGCGCCTGGGCGACCGGGCCGCCCGCGATCTCGGAACCGGAGCTCCCGGAGCCCGCCTGGGTGCCGCCGCCGGCCCGGCCCTCCGCGTCGCTCCACTCGACCCGCGCCACCACCACCTGCCAGTGCGGCGCGCTCCCGAGCCCCGGCAGCAGCACCGGGGCCGCCACCCGCAGCCTGGCGGCGATCTCGGCCGGCGGGGCGCCCGTCTGGACCAGCTCCAGGACCTCCTGGGCGAGCCTGCGGCGTACCGTACGCGCCGCGTCGCGGCGGTCCCGCTCGACGGCGATCAGCTGGGTGACACCCTGGAGCAGGTCCAGCCGGGCCGGCGGCCAGTCGCTCGCGTCCGCCTCGACCGCCAGCAGCCAGTCCGAGAGCACCGACTCGCGGACGTCGCGGGAGGCCGGAAGGGCGCCGCGGCCGGTGTTCCGGATCGGGAAGAGCGAATACGCGGTGCCGTCGACCGTGGCCCGGTGCGGGGCGCGGCGGCCGGTGCGGGTGGCGGCCAGATGGTGGCCGGCGAGCGCCGCGCCGACCGGGCCGGGCAGTGACGTTTCACCGGCGCCCGCGATCTGCCGCCCGGTGGGGGAGAGCACCCAGGCGTGCAGGTCGAGGTCGGTTCCGAGCAGATCGAGCACCACCTCGGGGCCGCCACCCGCCGGCCCCGAGGTCATCAGCCTGCGGTGCCGGTCCACGACCGCGGCCAGATCACCCGCCCGCTCCCCGGACACCTGGCGCACCACATGCTCGGTGATCGTTGCGAACGCGACGGTCTCATGGACGGCGAAGAGCGGCAGCCGGTGCCGCGCACAGGCCTCCACCAGGTCGGCGGGGATGTCGCCGAGCTCCGCCTCGCCCGCCGCGAGCCCGGCCACACCGGCACCCGCCAGGATCCGTACGAACGGCTCCGAGTCCGCCGCGTCCCGGCGCCAGGCCAGCCCCGTGAGGACCAGCTCGCCGCCCGACAGATAGCGGCTGGGATCCCGCAGGTCGGTGGTCATCACGCCGCGGACCGAACGGTCCAGCTCGTCCTCGCCGCCGAGCAGCCGCAGGCCCAGCGCGTCGGTCTCCAGCAGTGCGCGCAGCCGCATCTCGTCGCCGCCGATCTCTTTCGTTGGTGCGGGTGAAAACTGGGTATTGCGGTGAGGTCACCGATCCCCGCCATTCGTTCGAATCTACAAGACGCGGAGATCGACCAGCCAACTCCTTCATGGTTTCGGTGACTGCACCGGGTGGAGCACGGCTTGTGTACTTGGCCCCACACCGCGTCAACAACAACATGAACGATCCGAAAGACCAGTCGAGGGCCGGCCGTCCCCAGCCCCCAGCGAACGACCCGATTGAGAAGAAGAGAGCCACTCATGGACTTCCTTCGCCCCGCCAGCTGGGAGGAGGCGCTCGCCGCCAAGGCCGAGCACCCGACGGCTGTGCCCATCGCGGGTGGCACCGATGTGATGGTCGAGATCAACTTTGACCACCGGCGGCCCGAGTACCTCCTGGACCTGAACCGCATCGGAGAGCTGTCCGAGTGGGAGGTGGGCCAGGAGAACGTACGGCTCGGCGCCTCCGTCCCGTACAGCCACATCATGGAGCACCTGCGCGCCGAGCTGCCCGGACTGGCGCTGGCCTCGCACACCGTCGCCTCGCCGCAGATCCGCAACCGCGGCGGCGTCGGGGGCAACCTGGGCACCGCCTCGCCCGCCGGGGACGCCCACCCGGCACTGCTCGCCGCGGGCGCCGAGGTCGAGGCCGAGTCCGTGCGCGGGACCAGGATGATCCCGATCGACGCCTTCTACACCGGCGTCAAGCGCAACGCCCTCGCACCGGACGAGCTGATCAGGGCCGTGCACATCAAGAAGGCCGACGGTCCGCAGCAGTTCTCCAAGGTCGGCACCCGCAACGCGATGGTCATCGCCGTCTGCGCCTTCGGCCTGGCCCTGCACCCCGTGACCCGCACGGTGCGCACCGGAATCGGATCGGCCGCCCCCACACCCGTACGGGCGAAGGAGGCCGAGGACTTCCTGAACGCCGCGCTGGAGGAGGGCGGGTTCTGGGACAGCCGCGCGATCATCACGCCGTCCGTCGCCAAGCAGTTCGCCGCGCTCGCCGCGGGCGCCTGCAACCCGATCGACGACGTGCGCGGCACCGCGAGCTATCGCCGGCACGCGGTCGGGATCATGGCCCGCCGCACCCTCGGCTGGACCTGGGAGTCGTACCGCGGCAACGGCCGCAGCACCGAAGGAGCTGCCTGATCATGCGCGTCAATTTCACGGTCAACGGCCGCAGGCACGAGGCGGACGACGTCTGGGAGGGCGAGTCCCTCCTCTACGTGCTCCGCGAGCGGATGGGCCTGCCCGGCTCGAAGAACGCCTGCGAGCAGGGCGAGTGCGGCTCCTGCACGGTCCGCCTCGACGGTGTCCCGGTCTGCTCCTGCCTGGTCGCGGCCGGCCAGGTGGAGGGCCGCGAGGTCGTCACGGTCGAGGGCCTCGCGGACTTCGCCGCCCACCGCTCCGAGCAGCACCCCGGCCGCGGCTGCGCCTCCGGCGCGTGCGGCACGGCGCTCGACAGGGCCCGGCGGTGGGAGGCCCGGCCGGCCGGCGAGGAGAACCGGGAGACCGGTGAGCTCTCCCCGATCCAGCAGGCGTTCATCGACGCCGGGGCCGTCCAGTGCGGCTTCTGCACCCCCGGCCTGCTGGTCGCCGCCGACGAGCTGCTGGAGCGCAACCCGGAACCGTCCGACGCGGACATCCGCGAGGCGCTCTCCGGCAACCTCTGCCGTTGCACCGGCTACGAGAAGATCCTCGACGCGGTCCGCCTCGCGGCCGCCCGCGCGGAAGAAACGGTCTGACGATGGGCGTAACCGGCAATCCCACCAGCATCAACCAGGGCACCCGCACCAAGGGCGGCATCGGCGAGTCCACGCTCCGCCCCGACGGCGTCCTCAAGGTCACCGGCGAGTTCGCGTACTCCTCCGACATGTGGCACGAGGACATGCTCTGGGGCCACACCCTGCGCTCCACGGTCGCGCACGCCGAGATCGTCTCCATCGACATCTCGGAGGCGCTCGCCACGTCCGGCGTCTACGCCGTACTCACCTACGACGACCTGCCGAGCACGGTGAAGAACTACGGCCTGGAGATCCAGGACACCCCGGTCCTCGCCCACGGCAAGGTCCGCCACCACGGCGAACCGGTGGCGCTCGTCGCCGCCGACCACCCGGAGACGGCCCGCCGTGCCGCCGCGAAGATCAGGATCGACTACCGCGAACTGCCCGTCGTCACCGACGAGGCCTCCGCGACCGCCCCCGACGCGATCCTTGTCCACGAGGGCCGCGACGACCACCACGCGGGGCACGTACCGCACCCCAACATCGTCCACCGCCAGCCCATCGTCCGCGGCGACGCGGACGCGGCGGCGGCCCGCGCCGATGTCGTCGTGAGCGGTGAGTACGTCTTCGGCATGCAGGACCAGGCCTTCCTCGGCCCCGAGTCCGGACTGGCCGTGCCCGCCGAGGACGGGGGCGTCGACCTGTACGTCGCCACGCAGTGGCTCCACTCCGACCTGCGCCAGATCGCACCCGTCCTGGGCCTGCCCGAAGACAAGGTCCGCATGACCCTCTCCGGCGTCGGCGGGGCCTTCGGCGGCCGCGAGGACCTGTCGATGCAGATCCACGCCTGCCTGCTCGCCCTGCGCACCGGCAAGCCGGTCAAGATCGTCTACAACCGGTTCGAGTCCTTCTTCGGCCACGTCCACCGGCACCCGGCGAAGCTCTGGTACGAGCACGGCGCCACCCGCGACGGCAAGCTGACACATATGAAATGTCGCATTGTGCTGGACGGCGGCGCCTACGCGTCCGCCTCCCCGGCCGTCGTCGGCAACGCCTCCTCGCTCTCCGTCGGCCCGTACGTCATCGACGACGTCGACATCGAGGCCATCGCGCTCTACACCAACAACCCGCCGTGCGGAGCCATGCGCGGCTTCGGCGCGGTACAGGCATGCTTCGCCTACGAGGCGCAGATGGACAAGCTCGCCGCCGAACTGGGCATGGACCCGGTCGAGTTCAGGCAGCTCAACGCCATGGAGCAGGGCACCCTGCTGCCGACCGGACAGGTCGTCGACTCGCCCGCCCCGGTCGCCGAGCTGCTGCGCCGGGTCAAGGCCAGGCCGCTGCCGCCCGAGCGGCAGTGGGAGGTGGCCGGAGAACCGGCCGACGTACGGGCGCTGCCCGGCGGACTCTCCAACACCACCCACGGCGAAGGCGTGGTGCGCGGCATCGGCTACGCGGTCGGCCTCAAGAACGTCGGCTTCTCCGAGGGCTTCGACGACTACTCCACCGCCCGGGTGCGCATGGAGGTCGTCGCCGGCGAACCGGTCGCCACCGTGCACACCGCCATGGCGGAGGTCGGGCAGGGCGGTGTCACCGTGCACGCCCAGATCGCCCGTACCGAACTCGGCGTCTCGCAGGTCACCATCAACCCGGCCGACACCCGGGTCGGTTCGGCCGGTTCCACCTCCGCGTCCCGCCAGACCTACGTCACCGGCGGCGCCGTGAAGCACTCCTGCGAGGCCGTCCGCGAGAAGGTCCTGGAGATGGGACGCCGCAAGTTCGGTACGTACCACCCCGCCTGGGCCACCGCCGAACTCCTCCTGGAGGGCGGCAAGGTCGTCACCGACGGCGGCGAGGTGCTGGCCGACCTGGTCGACGTGCTGGAGGACGAGGCGGTCGACATCGAGCTGGAATGGCGCCACCGGCCCACCGAGGCGTTCGACCTGCGCACCGGACAGGGCAACGGCCATGTCCAGTACTCCTTCGCCGCCCACCGCGCGGTCGTCGAGGTCGACACCGAACTCGGCCTGGTCAAGGTCATCGAACTGGCCTGCGCCCAGGACGTCGGCAAGGCGCTCAACCCGCTCTCCGTCGTCGGCCAGATCCAGGGCGGCACGATCCAGGGCATGGGCATCGCGGTGATGGAGGAGATCGTCGTCGATCCCACGACCGCGAAGGTCAGGAACCCGTCCTTCACGGACTACCTGCTCCCCACGATCCTCGACACGCCGACCATCCCCGTCGACGTGCTCGAACTCGCCGACGAGCACGCCCCGTACGGGCTGCGTGGCATCGGCGAGGCCCCCACCCTGTCGTCGACCCCGGCCGTCCTCGCGGCGATCCGGAACGCGACGGGCCTGGAGCTCAACCGGACGCCGGTCCGCCCCGAGCACCTCACCGGCGCCTGAGCCGCGGCTCCGACCGAACTCTCCGGGCGGTGCGTGCCTCCCAGGAACGTCACACTTCCGTCGCCCGCACCGCCCGGAGTTCCGCAATACCGCAGTACGCGCAAAACGGCAGTACCCGCGGTGCGGCAGTTCCGCGACACACGGCAGTACCCGCAGTGCGGCAGCAGCCGCAGGGCGGGTGACGCCGCACACGTAACACGTCACACCACATCGTGCGTGTCGCGTCGCACCACCGGTAACACGTCACACCGTCAGTACGACGTAAACACCGCCGACACCACGTCACACGTCACATTCCACTCTGCATGAACAGTTCGTCTCGGGCCGTCCCCCGGGTCGTGCCGCCAGCGCAGTCATCCCAAATCCCGCATATCGATTCTTCATCGCGGGTGCCCCTGTGAACCTTGGGAGTCAGGCATCATGACCCAGCAGTCAGTGGAGCCCAGGACAAGTGCGGAAGACGCGGGCTCAGGCTCGCGCGTCCCCGCCGGAAGATCCTGGCTCGACCGGTACTTCCACATCTCCGACCGTGGCTCCACCGTCGCACGCGAAGTGCGCGGCGGCATCACCACCTTCATGGCGATGTGTTACATCCTCCTGCTCAACCCGCTCCTGCTGTCCGGGCCCGACGCGGCGGGCGACCGGCTCAGCCACGCCGGACTGATCACCGCGACCGCCCTCGCCGCGGCCGTTTCCACCCTGCTGATGGGCTTCATCGGCAAGGTGCCCCTCGCCCTCGCCGCGGGACTCTCCGTCTCCGGCGTGCTCGCCACCCAGGTGGCACCCCACATGACCTGGCCGCAGGCCATGGGCATGTGCGTGATGTACGGCGCCGTGATCGTGCTGCTGGTCGTCACCGGGCTGCGCGAGATCATCATGAACGCGATACCGCTGGCCCTGAAGCACGGCATCACCATCGGCATCGGCATGTTCATCGCGCTGATCGGCCTGGTCAACGCCGGCTTCGTCGGCAAGGGCGCCCCCGTCACGCTCGGTACCGGCGGGCAGCTCACCGGCTGGCCGGTACTCCTCTTCTGCGTCACCCTGCTGCTCATCTTCATGCTCCAGGCCCGCAATGTGCCCGGCGCGATCCTGATCGGCATCGTCGTCGGCACGGTCCTCGCCGTCGTCGTCAACGCGGTCACCGACATCAGCCCCAAGGCCTGGGGCGGCAGCGCACCCGAACTGCAGGGCAGCGCGGTCTCGATGCCCGACTTCGGGCTCTTCGGCCATGTCGAGTTCGGCGGCTGGGGCGACATCGGCGTGATGACCGTCGGCATGATCGTCTTCACCCTGGTGCTGGCCGGCTTCTTCGACGCGATGGCGACCATCATCGGGGTCGGCACCGAGGCCGGACTCGCCGACAGCAAGGGCCGGATGCCGGGCCTGTCCAAGGCCCTGTTCATCGACGGCGCGGGCGGCGCGATCGGCGGCGTCTCCGGGGCGTCCGGTCAGACCGTCTTCATCGAGTCCGCGACCGGTGTCGGCGAAGGCGCCCGCACCGGCCTGTCCTCCGTCGTCACCGGTGTGCTCTTCGCCGCCGGACTGTTCTTCACCCCGCTCGCCCAGATCGTGCCGGGACCGATCGCCGCCGCGGCGCTCGTCGTCATCGGCGCGATGATGATGCAGAACGCCCGACACGTCGACTGGAGCGACCGCGCCGTCGCCGTGCCGGTCTTCCTGACCGTGGCACTGATGCCGTTCACCTACTCGATCACCGCCGGTGTCGGCGCCGGAGTGATCTCCTTCGCCGCGATCAAGGCGGCGCAGGGCAAGTTCCGTGAGGTGGGCGTCTTCATGTGGGTACTGACCGCGGTGTTCGTCGTGTACTTCGCGCTCAGCCCGATCGAGAGCTGGCTCGGCGCCAAGTAGTACCTGTCCGAGCCGGGCCCCGACCGCCCCTGCGCACACCCGCGGAACCATCCGCTCACCCGTAGCACCCTGCGCACACCCGTAGAAGGAGAGACGCCGTGCTGGACATCGCCGAGGAGCTCGACCGGTGGGTCGAGCAGGGACGCGAATTCGCCGTGGCCACCGTCGTGGCGGTCGGCGGCAGCGCGCCCCGGCAGCCCGGAGCCGCGCTCGCCGTCGACCGCGACGGCACGGCGATCGGTTCCGTCTCCGGCGGGTGTGTGGAGGGTGCGGTCTACGAACTGTGCGAGCAGGCGCTGGCCGACGGCGCCGCGGTGCGCGAACGGTTCGGCTACAGCGACGAGGACGCCTTCGCGGTCGGACTGACCTGCGGCGGCGTCATCGACATCCTGGTGACACCGGTCCGTGCGGACGATCCCGCACGGGCGGTGTTCGCCGCCGCGCTCGCCGCCGCCGCCCGGGGGACGGCGGCGGCGCTCGCCAGGATCACCGACGGGCCGGCCGAACTCCTCGGCCGCCCCCTGCTCGTCCGTTCCGACGGCTCGTACGAGGGCGGGCTCGGCGGACATCCGGAGCTGGACCGCACCGCCGCGGCCGATGCCCGCGCCATGCTGGACACGGGCCGCACCGGCCCCGTCACCATCGGCACCGACGGCTCGCGCTGCGGCCGGCCGATCACCCTGCTCGTCGAATCCAGCGTTCCGCCGCCCCGGATGATCGTCTTCGGGGCCATCGACTTCGCCTCGGCACTGGTGAGGGCGGGCAAGTTCCTCGGATACCACGTGACATTGTGCGACGCCCGCCCGGTCTTCGCGACGAAGGCCCGTTTCCCCGAGGCCGACGAACTGGTCGTCGACTGGCCGCACCGCTATCTCTCGGCGACCGAGGTCGACGCGCGCACCGTCCTGTGCGTCCTGACCCACGACGCCAAGTTCGATGTCCCGCTGCTGGAACTGGCGTTGAGGCTTCCGGTCGCCTACGTCGGGGCGATGGGGTCGCGCCGCACCCATCTGGAACGCAACGACCGGCTGCGCGAGGTCGGAGTCACCGAGCTGGAACTGGCCAGGCTGCACTCGCCGATCGGACTCGATCTCGGAGCGCGCACCCCTGAGGAGACCGCGCTCTCGATCGCCGCGGAGATCGTCGCCGACCGGCGCGGCGGCAGTGGGGTACCGCTCAAGGGCGCGCACACACCGATCCATCACGAGGCCGGTCAGCCGCCCACCGGAGTGATCACTTCGGTGGCCTGAACCGGCCCCCGGAATCCGTCCGCCCAGGGCGGGTTGCCGCCACGGCGGCTTCACGCCAGTGCCAACTCGGCCGTAGCCGCGCATTTACCGGTAGATCAGCAGCATGACTCCTTCACCTTCCTCCGCCTCCGGCCGGGCGAGATCCGCCCGTACCGGGCGCAGGGCGCTGCTGCTGGCGACCGCGGTCGCCCTCATGAGCGGCGCTCTGGTCCCCGCGGCCGGTGCCGTCCCCGCCGCGGGCGCGGACACGCCCCGGCCCGCCGACCGCCATGTCCCCTCCGTCCAGGAGTACGACATCACCCTGCTCACGGGCGATGTCGTGCACTACACCGACGGCGCCGGCAAGCAGGACACCGTCACCGTGGACCGTCCCGACGGCGCGTTCGGCGGGGTGCACGTCCAGCAGGCCGGCGACGACATCTACGTACTGCCCGACGAGGCCACCGCGCTGCTCGCGGCCGGGAAGCTGGACCGCAGACTGTTCAACGTCTCCGCGCTCGCGAAGATGGGGTACGACGACAAGCGGTCGGGCGGCATCCCGATGATCGCCACCTACGCGGCGGGCAAGGGCCGTTCGCTGCCCGCCGCCCCGCGAGGCGCCGAGAAGGTCCGTACCCTCGAAAGCATCCACGGCGCCGCGCTGAAGGCGGACAAGGACACCGCCCGTACCTTCTGGAACGGCATAACCACCGCCCCCGCGGCCCGTTCGCTGGACGGCGGCATCACCAAGCTCTGGCTCGACGGCCGGGCCGAGGCGGCGCTCAAGGACTCCGTGCCGCAGGTCAACGCCCCGCAGGCCTGGGCCGAGGGGTACGACGGCAAGGGTTCCAAGGTCGCCGTCCTGGACACCGGCATCGACGCGACGCACCCGGACGTCAAGGACCGCATCCTGGAGACCAGGAGCTTCGTGCCGGGCGAGGAGGTCGTCGACCGCAACGGCCACGGCACCCACGTCGCCTCCACGATCGCGGGCTCCGGCGCGGCCTCCGAAGGCGTCAACAAGGGTGTCGCCCCGGGCGCCGGCCTGATCGTCGGCAAGGTGCTCGGCGACGAGGGCTCCGGCGCCGACTCCGGCATCATCGAGGCCATGGAGTGGGCGAAGGCCGAGGGCGCCGACGTCGTCTCCATGAGCCTCGGCTCCAGCATTCCGGACGACGGCTCCGACCCCATGTCCCAGGCCGTCGACGCCCTTTCCGCCGACGGCGGTCCACTGTTCGTGATCGCCGCGGGCAACGCCTACGGCGCGGGCACCATCGGCTCGCCCGGCTCGGCGCAGAAGGCGCTCACCATCGCCGCCGTCGACAAGCAGGACAACCGCGCGGACTTCTCCTCGATGGGCCCGCTGGTCAGGTCGTACGGGCTCAAGCCCGACCTGTCCGCACCGGGCGTCGACATCAACGCGGCCGCCTCGCAGTCGGTCCCGGGCATCGAGGGCATGTACCAGTCGATGTCCGGTACGTCGATGGCGACCCCGCACGTCGCGGGCGCGGCGGCGATCCTGAAGCAGCGTCACCCCGACTGGTCCGGTCAGCGGATCAAGGACGCGCTGATGAGCTCGTCCAAGCAGCTGACCGACCACACCCCGTACGAGCAGGGCACCGGCCGGCTCGATGTGAAGGCGGCGGTCGACACCACGATCGAGGCCACCGGCTCCGTCGCGGTCGCCTCCTACGACTGGCCGCACTCCCCGTCCGACCCGGTCGCCGAGCGGACCATCACGTACCGCAACACGGGTGCGAAGGACGTCACGCTCGACCTGGCGACGGACACGGACGCCGACGCCTACACCCTCTCGGCGAAGCAGCTCACCGTTCCGGCCGGCTCCACCGCCGAGGCCGTGCTCTCGCTGGACCCGTCGAAGGTCGCGAACAACACCCAGTTCTCCGGCCAGGTCATGGCCAAGGACGCGGCGGGCACCACCGTCGCCCACACCGGCTTCGCCCTGAACAAGGAGCAGGAGCTGTACGACCTGAAGCTCCGGCTCCGTGACCGGGGCGGCAGGCCGATGGACGGCGTCGTCGTCCTCGGCGCCCTCGGCGACCCCCAGCTGATGCCGGTCCAGGTGTCGGGCGAGACCACGCTCCGGCTCCCGCCGGGCAACTACACCGCGTGGACGGCCGCCGACGTCGCCGGTGACCGCGCGGACTCCAAGGCCCTCGCCTTCCTCGCGGCCCCCGAGATCATCCTGGACAAGCCGTCCACGGTCACCCTGGACGCCTCCGAGGCCCGCAAGGTCAGTGTGCGGACGCCCAAGGAGACCGAGACCCGGCAGTTGCGCTACGACATGGCACGTACCGCACCGGACGGCACCGTCCAGCGCGACGCGTACCAGATCCCGTTGACGTACGACCAGCTGTGGGCGAGCCCCACCAAGAAGGTCACCCAGGGCAGCTTCTCGTTCCTTACCCGCTGGCGGCAGGGCGAGAAGCTGATCGACCTGACGGCCGGCGGTCATGATGTCCCGGTGACCGTGCAGGGCGGTTCGCCGGTCGCGGAGAGCGGCAGGCAGAAGCTCGCCGCCGTCTTCGCGGGCAACGGCGCGGCGGCCGACTACAAGGGCCTGAACGTCAAGGGCAAGGCGGTCGTCGTCCGCCGCAGCGACGCGGTCGCCCCCGCCGACCGGGTGGCCGGCGCAGTGGCCGCGGGCGCCCGCGCGCTCTTCGTCGTCAACGACGGTGACGGCGTGCTGATGGAGACGTACGCCCCCTACGGCACCGAGACCGCCGTCCCGGTCGCCTCGGTCCAGCGCCTGGCCGGCGAGAAGCTGATCGAGACGGCCCGGCACGGTTCGAAGGTGACGATCGAGCAGCGCAGGTTCGCCCGCTACGTGTACGACCTGGTCGACCGCCACGACGGCGTCGTCCCGGACCGCTCACTGGAGTACGCCCCGTCGGCCGGCCGGCTGGCGAAGGTGAAGAACACCTTCTACGGCCACCGGAGCGTGCTCGGCGGCGGCTACCGCTACGACATCCCGGACTACGGACCGGGGATCGGCTTCGAGGAGTACGAGAAGTTCCCCGGCACCCGCGAGGAGTGGGTCACCCCGCTGCCGGGGGCCTCGTTCTGGTACGAGAACCACTCGGTCCTGAACGCCGACGAGTCGGGTTCCGCGCAGGAGATGCGCAGCGGCGAGCTGGACTACACGGCGGGCCGCACCTACCCGGCCCAGTGGTTCGCGCCGATCACCCGTCCGCGCCTGGGCACCGGCTACTGGGGTCCGTTCCGGTCCGTCTACAACGACATCCAGTACAACTTCACCCCGTGGACGGACTCCGGAGCGGGCCACTCGGGCGCCATGCCCGAGGACGAGTACGACACCACCACCACGGCCTTCTTCCAGGGCGACACCCTGATCAAGAAGGCCGCGGGGCGGGCCGGCTTCGCCTGGGACGTATCGCCCGAGAAGCTGCCGTACCGCTTCGTCCTCGACTCCGCCCGCGACAGCGACCGGTGGCGGACGTCCACCCGCACCCACACCGAGTGGAACTTCGTCTCGGGTGCCATGGACGAGGACGGCCCGTTCCAGGCCGACATCCCGATGCTCCAGCTGGACTACGAGGTCGACACCGACCTGGCCGGTGACGTCGCGGCCGGCAGATGGACCGAGGTCGGTCTCTCCTCCGGTACGCAGGAGTGGCTGGACGGTGCGGTGAAGGCCTCCGGGGCCTCGCTGTCGGTCAGCTACGACGACGGGGAGACCTGGGAGGCGGTGCAGCTCCGCAAGGACGCGGCCGGCTCCTGGACCGCCCGGTTCAAGACCCCGAAGAAGGCCGGCTCGTTCGTCTCGCTGAAGGCGCACGCCGAGGCGGCCGACGGGCTGGGCGTGGACCAGGAGATCATCCGGGCCTTCGGCCTGAAGTGACCTGCTGAGCTTTGCTCTTGAGGCGGCCGTGCATCCCGCGCCGGGATGCACGGCCGCCTCTTTTTACTGTTTCTTGATGGACAAAATTTGTCTACTTTGCCCGTATATGGTGGGCGATAAGGGCAGAAAGGGACTTATCGCGGAGCGGCGCAAGTTGCCACGGCATGGTCGGGAGGCTTATAAGAGGAACGTGGCCAGGGCGATTCCGGGAATTCCGGGGACTGCCGCCATGGAGGTTTCCCAATGTTTCTCACTCCGTCCGACACGGAGAAATTGCTGCTGAGCGTCGCCGGAATGGTCGCTCGTGACAGGCGGGATCGTGGCGTTCGGCTCAACTACCCCGAGGCCGTCGCGCTGCTCTCCTGCTGGGCCGTGGAACGTGCCCGCGAGGGTGCCCTCGTCGGCGACCTGATGGTCGCGGGGCGGAATGTCCTCACCCGCGCTGACGTGCTGGAAGGTGTTCCTGAGATGCTGCATGACGTCCAGGTCGAGGCGACCTTCCCGGACGGGCGCAAGCTCGTCACGATCACCGCGCCGATCCCGTGATCCCCGGTGAGATCCGGACCGGACCCGGTGAACTGAAAATAAATGACGCTCGTACTCAATTGCATGTGACCGTGGTGAATGACGGCGATCGTCCTATTCAGATCGGCTCGCATCTGCATTTCCCCGACGCGAATCCGGCACTTTCTTTCGACCGGTCCCTGACCGAAGGATTCCGGCTCGACATTCCCTCCGGTACTTCTCTGCGCTTCGAGCCCGGAGTGGGTGCCGAGGTCACCCTCGTCGAGCTGGGAGGCCGCCGGGAGGTGCCCGGCATCGTCGTGCCGGGGGCCCGCGCCGCCCGAATAGATGGCATGTGACATGGCACAAATGACCCGCGCCGCCTACGCGTCGCTCTACGGACCCACCACTGGCGACCGCGTCCGTCTCGCCGACACCGACCTCTGGATCGAGGTCGAGGAGGACCGCTGCTTCGGCGGAGACGAGGCCGTGTTCGGCGGCGGCAAGTCCATCCGCGAATCCATGGCCCAGTCCACCGCCGCACGCGCCGATGGCGCCCTCGACCTCGTCATCACCAATGTCGTCGTCCTCGACCACTGGGGCATCGTCAAGACCGACGTGGGCGTCCGGGCCGGCCGCATCGTCGCGCTCGGCCGCTCCGGGAACCCCGACATCAGCGACGGCGTCCACCCCGACCTGGTCATCGGACCCGGCACCGACGTGGTCTCCGGCGAGGGCCGTGTCCTCACCGCCGGAGCCGTCGACACCCACGTCCACTTCCTCATGCCGCAGACCCTGCACGAGGCCCTCGCCACCGGCACCACCACCGTCATCGGCGGCGGCACCGGCGCCACCGAGGGCTCCAAGGCCACCACCGTCACCCCCGGCGCCTGGAACCTCGCGATGATGCACCGGTCCCTGGACCGGGTCCCGCTCAACGTCATGCTCTTCGCCAAGGGCTCCACCGTCGGCGAGGAGGCCCTGCGCGAGGCGGCGCTCGGCGGGGCCGGCGGCTACAAGGTCCACGAGGACTGGGGCGCCACCCCCGCCGCCATCGACGCGGCGCTGAAGGCCGCCGACGCGCACGGCCTCCAGGTCGCCCTGCACGCCGACAGCCTCAACGAGGCCGGCTACGTCGAAGGAACCCTCGACGCCATCGCCGGACGCGGCATCCACGTCTTCCACGCCGAGGGCGCCGGCGGCGGCCACGCACCCGACATCATCACCGTCGCCTCCCACCCCAACATCCTTCCGGCGTCCACCAATCCGACGCTGCCGCACACGGTCAACACCGTCGCCGAACACCTCGACATGCTGATGGTCTGCCACCACCTCAACCCGCGCGTCCCCGAGGACCTCGCCTTCGCCGAGTCCCGCATCCGCGCCACCACCATCGCCGCCGAGGATGTCCTGCACGACATCGGCGCACTCTCCATCACCTCCTCGGACGCCCAGGCCATGGGCCGCATCGGCGAGGTCGTCTGCCGCACCTGGCAGGTCGCGCACGTGATGAAGCAGCGCTTCGGCGACCGCGGCAGCGAACTGCCCGCCGACAACGAACGCGCCCGCCGCTACGTCGCCAAGTACACGATCTGCCCCGCGGTCGCCCACGGCATCGACCATGTCGTCGGCTCCGTCGAACCCGGCAAGCTCGCCGACCTGGTGCTCTGGGACCCCGCCTTCTTCGGCATCCGCCCCGCCGCCGTCATCAAGGGCGGCATGGTGGTGTACGCGCCGCTCGGCGACGCCAACGCCGCGATCCCCACCACCCAGCCCGTCCTCATGCGCCCCACCGCCGCCGCCGAGGCCGCCCCGCACCTCTCGGTCAGCTTCGTGGCCCCGTCCGCCCTGGAGGACGGACTGGCCGAACGGCTGGGTCTGGTAAGGGAGTTGGTCGCCGTGCGCCCCACCCGCCACCTCACCAAGGCGGACCTGCCGAACAACACGGCGCTCCCCGACATCGACGTCGACCCGGAGACCTTCGCCATCCGGATCGACGGAGAGCTCGTGGAGCCCGCGCCGGCCACCGAACTGCCGCTGGCCCAGCGGTACTCCATGTTCTGATGGCCGGCCTGGCACACCTGCTGCTCGGTGACGGACGGCTCCCGGTCGGCGCGTACACCTACAGCGCGGGACTCGAACCGGCCGTCGCGGCGGGCCTCACCCGGGACCGGATCCCCGCCCTGCTGCGGGCCCGGCTGCACACCGCGGCCGTCACCGAGGCCGCCGCCGCGGTACTCGCCCTGCGCGCCGCCGGGCGGGATCCGGTGGACTACGGCCCCGTACAACAGGCCCTCGCCGCCCGGACCCCGGCCGCACCCCTGCGCGAGGCATCGGCGACGCTCGGCCGCGGTGTGCGGCGCCTGGCGCGCCGGCTGGATCCCGGACACCCGGCGGTCACCGCCCTGGCCGGGATCGGCCCCCGCCCGCTGCGACCGGTGGCCCTCGGCGCGCTCGGGGCCGTCCTGCGGGTGACGGAGGAGGAGCTGGCGCGCGGCGTCGTCTACGACGAACTGCAGACCATCACCTCGGCGGCGCTCAAGCTGCTGCCCGGCGACCCGCTGGACTCGGTCGCCTGGATCCTCGACGCCGAGCCCTACGCGGCGGCCGCGGTGGCCGAGGCCCTCGCCGTACGGACCCCGGCCGGGCTGCCCGCCCGCACACCCCCGCTCACCGAACAGTGGGCGCTCGAACACGCACAACGAGAACGGAGACTCTTCCTTGCCTGACCAGCACATCGACACCACGCCCGACCAGCACCCCGACACCACCCCCGACCGGCACACCGACCACAACGCCCCGCACCTTCCGCACGACCACCCGCGACGCGCGCTGCGTCTCGGTGTGGCCGGGCCGGTCGGCACCGGCAAGAGCTCGATCCTCGCCACTCTCTGCCGTGAGCTGGCCGGTGAACTCGCCATGGCCGTCGTCACCAACGACATCTACACCGACGAGGACGCCCGGTTCCTGCGCTCGGCCGGGGTGCTGCCCACCGAGCGCATCCGGGCCGTCGAGACGGGCGCCTGCCCGCACACCGCGATCCGGGACGACGTCAGCGCCAACCTCGACGCGGTCGAGGACCTGGAGGAGGCGTACGGACCGCTCGACCTGGTGCTCGTCGAGAGCGGCGGCGACAACCTCACCGCCACCTTCAGCCCGGCCCTCGCCGATGCCCAGCTCTTCTGCATCGACGTCGCGGGCGGCGGCGATGTCGCCCGCAAGGGCGGCCCCGGCATCACCGGCGCCGACCTCCTGATCATCAACAAGACCGACCTCGCGCCGCACGTGGAGGTCGACGTAGCGGCGATGGTCGCCGACGCCTCGCGGGCCCGCGAGGGCCTGCCGGTCCTCGCGCTCTCCCGGCACGACCCGGCATCGGTGACAGAACTCGCCGACTGGGTACGCGAGTTGCTCGTACGCCACCGTTCCGGAACCCATGTACCCACGGATCCGGGCCCGATGGCGCCGCACAGCCACAGCCACGACGGCTCATGACCCGGGAGTCCGCCGAGCCCACGGTCGTCACCGTGGAGCTCGACGGTTCGGGACGCCACATCGCCCGGGAACTGCGCCCCGGCGCCTTCCTCGCCCCCCGGCCCCTGCTGCCGTCCCCCGACCGTCTGCGGATCGCGCTGGTCGGCACCCGGGCGGGTCTGCTCGCGGGCGACGATCTGCGGCTGGACGTCTCGGTCGGCCCCGGCGCCCGGCTGGAGCTGGTCGAGCCGTCCGGCCTGGTCGCGTACGACCACCGTGGCGGCACATCGAGCTGGCGGGCCCGGGTGGGCGTCGCCGAGGGCGGCGAACTCCACTGGGACGCCAGGCCGTTCGTGATCTCGACGGGAGCCCGGGTCGAGCGCTCGATGGAGGTGTCACTGGCGGCCGGGGCGCGGATGCTGTGGCGCGACACCCTGGTTCTCGGGCGTTCCGGCGAGCGGGGCGGCGGTGTGCGGGCGATGACGCATGCCACGTACGACGGCTGCGAGCTGCTGGTCGAGGACCTGGACCTCATGGACCCGGAGATACGTGAACTCCCCGGCATCCTGGGCCCCAACCGCGTCATCGGTTCGGTCACCGCACTCGGCGCCACCCCGGCCGGCCGGCCCCACCCGTACCGCATGGACCTGGCGGGGCCGGGGGCGCAGGTACGGCTGCTGGACACGGTGGCGCCGGCCGCCGAGGCGGAACTGGCCGCCGTCTGGGAGCAATGGCTCGCGGACGGCGGACCGGGAGCGCCGGGCCGGCGAAGCGGCCGGGAACGGTGGTGACGGCCACCGCCGTCGGGAACGCCGTGGTGCGCGCCGGCGCACGGCCGGCCGGCGCGGCACCGGTCACGACCGGCTGACCGCACCGCCGTCCGCCGAGCCGCGCCTCAGCACGGCCGCACACAACAGCGCGGGGACCGCCGCGACCGCGAAGCAGACGGCGGGCGACAGGCGGTCCACCAGCAGACCCACCACCGCGACGCCCACCGACGACCCCGCGTTGATCGCGGTGTTCACCCAGGCGCCGGCCTGCGTACGGCTGCCCGCGCCCACCGACTCGTCCGCGATGAGGTAGGCGGTGGTCAGGGCGGGCGCGATGAACAGCCCGGCCACCGCGGTGACCGCGGCCAGGACGTACACATTGGGCGACAGCCCCGCTCCGACCATGGTGGCGCCCAGGCCGACGGCCAGCAGCGGCAGCCGTACCCGGTTCGACGCCCGCCAGGAGACGGCGCCGTAGGCCAGTCCACCGACCGCGCTCCCGGCCGAGAGCGCGGCGAGCACCCACGACACCGCCCCGCTCTGGTGACGCTGCTCGGTGAACGCCACCACCAGCAGATCCAGACCTCCCAGGCACAGCCCCACGGCCGCCGTCACCAGCACCGCGCGCCGCAGCCCGGCGATGCCGAGCAGCCGCCGCCCGGACGGTGGCACGTCCGTACCGGCCGCCGCGTCGTCGGACGCAGCCGCGCGCCCGCCGCGCACCGCCGGTGAGGAGACCAGTGCCAGCGTGCCCACGAACACCAGCGCGGCGCTGATCGCGACCCCGGCCGCGGGCGGGGCGAACTTCACGACCAGACCCACCAGCAACGGACCGCTGACGAAGAGGAGTTCCTCGGCCACACCGTCCAGGCTGTAGGCGCGCCGCAGCAGTTCCCGGTCGGCGACGAGGTCGCTCCACAGGGTCCGCATCACCGGCCCCAGCGGTGGAGTGGAGGCCCCCGCCGCGGCGGTCAGCACCCCCAGCAGGAACGCCGGGGCCCCCGGCCGCCAGGTGGCGTACGCCAGCGCGGCGAGCAGCACCGCGTAGAGGCCTGCCATCGGCGGCAGGACCCGGCGCGGCCCGTGCCGGTCGATCAGCGCGGCGCGGGCGGGGGAGAGGAAGACGCTGGTCGCCCCGAACACGGCCATGACGGCCCCGGCGACGGAGTAGGAGCCGGTGGAGGCGTTCACCGCCAGCATCAGGGAAAGGGAGACCATCCCGTACGACAGCCGCCCCAGCAGGGCGGCGCCGAAGGTGCGGGTGGCATGACGGGTACGCAGGACGGTGGCGTACGAAGGCGTGCGTGCAGGCACGGGTGAGGGCGAAAGCATCGATACGTTCCTCGGGAGGGCAGCGCGGCAGAGGGCGCTGCGGGCATGCGGGGACACCGAAGTGCCGCACCCGGCGGAAGCGGGGGTGCGGTCGGAACGGGGTCCTACGCACGGAAGAGGAACATGGCGGCCAAGGTATCAGGGCGACAGGGCCGGGGCGAGGGGTGTTCCGGCGGTCGCATCCGCCGGCAAGTGAGGTGAAATGTGACATTGCCGCGGGTAGCATCGACGCCCATGCCGCCCTCCTTGTACCCCTCCCGCACGCGCCCGGACTTCGAGGCGGACGAGCGGACCCAGCTCGTCGGCTGGCTCGACACACAGCGGGCCACCGCCCGCTGGAAGTGCGAGGAACTGTCGGAGGCGGACGCGCACCGCGCCGTTCTGCCGTCCTCCCCGCTCATGACGGTGGCGGGTGTCATGTCACACCTTCGCTGGGCCGAGCACCTCTGGTTCGAGGTCGTCCTGCTGGGCCGCCCGGCCGTGGGGCCGGTGTTCGACGAACCGGAGAACTCCGACATGAGGGTCGAGGGCGGTTCCGCTCGCGAAGCTCCTCGACGACTACGACCGGCAGGTCGCGGTGTCGAACGAGATCTTCGACGGACGGTCGCTCGACGACATGGGCCGGCATCCGGACTTCGATGCGTCGGGCGCGAGCCTGCGCTGGATCATGTTCCACATGATCGAGGAGACCGCCCGGCACGCGGGCCACCTGGACGCCATCAGGGAGCTCCTGGACGGCCGGACCGGCCACTACTGATCAGGCCGGCGCCCGGCGCCCCCGCCCGGGTCGGCCGGTGACGTCGGTGCAGGCCGCCATGATCTCTTCGGCGGCCCGCCGGAGTGCGGGGAGGAAGGCGATGACCTCCTCGCCTCGGCGGACGAGGTCGTCGGTGGATGTGATTCCGAGGTCGGCGACCGCCTCCAGGAAGGCCGGGAGGCGTGCCTGGTGCAGTCCGGGGGCGTCCGCGGCCAGTACGGTGTGACATCGCGCGAAGGTCGCGATGATCCAGAACACCGCTTCGCGATGGTCGCCCCGCTCGACGAGATGCCGGCTGCCGTCGATCGCGACCGGCCGGGCCCCGGGCGTGATGTCGCCGCTGAAGAAGAACGGCGTACGGGCGACCGCCGCCGTGGCGTCGAAGGTGCGGGCCAGCTCGTCCAGGTGGTGCCCCGTCCTGGCGGCCGGCAGCCGTGCGCACCCCAGGAGCTCCAGCAGCTCCGGGTACAGATGCGCCTGCCCGTACGTGTCGAGGACCTCCCGCGCCGCCGGGTACCGCAGGCGGACCGTGGGGTTGCGCAGTGCGGCGACCAGCAGGACATGGGTGGTGACCCCGGTCGGGAACAGCCAGGACGTCACCTGCTCGTGGAAGGGCGCCGAGGCGTCGAAGGCGGCCAGGCGGGTCTCGATCCGGCGTTCGGCGTCCTGGCATCTGCGGCGCACCCAGCGCCGCTCGGCGAACCGGCGCGACACGTCCGCCCGCAGCTCGCGCAGCCGGCCCGTCGGGTCGTCGATGACCGTGTCCCGGCGGAAGCTTCCCGCAAGGTGGTACGAGGAGAGCACCACGTCCACCGGGGCGAGTTCCTCCCACGGCAGATGACTGACCTCCAGCAGCGCACCCCGGAAGCGGAACTTTCCGGGCCCGGCCGGCGGGCCCGGCGCGGCGGTGACGACCACCACGTCCACGTCGGAGAACGGGGACAGCTCGGCGTCGTCCGGCAGCCCCACCGTGGAGCCGCTGAAATAGGCACCTCGGAAGCCGGCTTCGGGTCGGGCGTGCTCGGCGACCCACTGGACCGCGGCCGATCGGGCCGTACCGACTCTCACGCGCAACCTCGTTCCTCCGGATCGCTCCGGGGCATCACCGTATGCCGTACCCGGCGCGGACCGCGCCCGCCGAGGCGTGTCACTCGTTGCCGGGCGAGTTGCGGAGGCGTCAAATGTTGGGGCGCCGGGCATCCGTGCGGCACAACGCCTCCGGCGGGAGAGGACTGCGATGAGGAAGATCGTCCTGATGAGTTCGGTGTCCCTCGACGGCTTCATGGAAGGGCCGGACCGCGAGATCGACTGGCACCTGGTCGACGACGAACTGCACCGTCACTTCAACGAGCTGCTCGGGACCATGGGCGGCTTCCTCGAAGGCCGGGTGACCTATCGGCTCATGGAGGACTTCTGGCCGACCGCGGACTCCGATCCCTCCGCCACCGAAACCGTGGTGGAGTTCGCCGGGATCTGGCGGGACATGCCCAAGATCGTGTTCTCCCGGACCCTGGAACACGCCGGCCCGAACACCACGATCAAGCGGGAGGTCGACGCGGAGGAGATCCGGGCCCTGAAGGCGCAGCCCGGCGGGGACCTGTGCCTCGGGGGCGCCGATCTCGCCGCGGCCTTCATGCGGCTCGACCTGGTCGACGAGTACCGCGTCTACGTCCATCCGGTCCTCATCGGCCGGGGCAAACCCCTGTTCCCGGCCTCGGAGCACCGGACCGCGCTCCGTCTGAGGGAGACCCGGGAGTTCGGCAACGGGGTCGTGCTGCTCCGCTACGGCCGCCGCGAGGTTGCTCCAGCGGAATGAACTCGCCGGGGCGGGACGGTGTGCGACCGGTGCTGTGCCGCGTGTACCGGGTCTCTCTCCCCGTATAACGGCCGCACCATCGCGAGATCTCACGAAAGGACCGGCGATGACGCTCAGTGTCGAGGACCGGCTGGACATCTCCGAACTGCTCGCCCTGCACGGGCACTTGGTCGACAACGACGAACTCGACCGGCTGGACGAGCTGTTCACCGACGACATCGTCTACGAAACCTCGAACCTCGGCCACGGAGAGCTGCGCGGGCTGGCCGCCTTCCGGGACATGGCGCGGGCGCGTGCGGGCAGGCCGGGTGCCCCCGTCGGCCACCACGTCAGCAACATCGTCCTCACCGAGGCCGGGGACGGCCGGGTCCACGCACGGTCCAAGGGGATCGGCGTCGGCGCGGACGGCGAGTCCGGAAGCGTGACCTACGAGGACGTGATCGTGCGCGGCGAGCGGGGGTGGCGCATCTGCCGGCGCCATATCACCCTGCACTTCACACCCGCCGGCGCACCGGACACGGAGGGATCCGGCACGTGACGGCCACGGCCGGGCCTCAGGCGTTCAGCATGCCCGAGGTGTCGATGACCTGACGGATCGCCCGGCCGGAGGCCAGCTCCTCCATCGCCGCGTTGATGTCGGACAGCGGCAGCGTGCCGGTGTGCATCAGCTCCACCGGCATCAGACCCGCCCGCCACAGCTCCAGGAACCTCGGGATGTCGCGGCGCGGCACCGCGTCGCCCATGTACGAGCCCAGCAGGGACTTGCCCTCGCCCGCGAACGCCAGGGCCGGGACCTCCAGCACCCGGTCGGGAGCGGGCAGGCCCACCGAGACGACCCTGCCGCCCCGGGCCACGGCGCCCAGGCACTCGGCCATGACCTTGGGGCTGCCCACCGCTTCCACCGCCAACTCGGCGCCGCCGGAGGTGAGTTCGCGGATCTGCCGCACCGCGTCGTCGGGGGCGTACGCATGTGAGGCACCCATCCGGAGCGCCAGCTCGCGCTTCTCCCGGACCGGATCGACCGCGACGACCGGATACGCGCCGGCCGCACGGGCGCCGAGCACCGCGGACAGGCCCACCCCGCCCAGGCCGTAGACCACCGTCGACTGCCCCGGACGCAGGGCCGCCGTGTTGATGACCGCGCCCGCGCCCGTCAGGACCGCGCAGCCGAACATCGAGGCGACGGCGAACGGGATGTCCTTGGGGATCGGGACCACCGACTCCTGGGCCAGCACCGCGTGTTCGGAGAACGCCGACACGCCCAGCTGGTGATGGACCGGGGCGCCGGAGGCATCGGTCAGCAGCGAGGGGCCGTGCAGCAGCGCACCGGAACCGTTCGCCGCCGCGGCCTGGGCGCACAGGGCGGGCCGACCGGCCGCGCAGTCGCCGCAGAAGCCGCAGCTCGGTACGAAGACCAGCGCCACATGGTCACCGGGGGAAACCCGGCCGACGCCCGGACCGGTGTCCTGGACGACGCCCACCGCCTCGTGGCCCAGCGCCATCGGCAGCGGACGGACCCGGTCGCCGTTGACCACCGAGAGGTCCGAGTGGCAGAGCGAGGCGGCCGCGACGCGGACCAGCACCTCGCCCTCGCGCGGGGCGCCCAGCTCCAGCTCCTCCACCTCGACCGGACGCGACTCGGAATACGGGCGGGCCGTCGATGTCCCGCGCAGCACCACCGCACGGGTCTTCACGCGACCGCCTCCGGACGCGGGGCGCAGCGCAGCACGTCACGGCTCTCCAGCAGCGGGACGACCTTGCCGAGCACGATCTCCTGGAAGTGCGGGGTGGCGCAGTGCGCGGTGAAGTCGGCCTCGGAGGCGTACTCCTCGTACAGCACGATCGCGCGCGGGTCCTCGGTGCCCTGGTGGACCCGGTAGGCGAGATTGCCGGGCTCCGCGCGGGAGGCGGCGGCCATCGTGTCGAGCAGCGGGAGGACGGTGCTCTCCTCGCCCTCCTTGGTGCGGTAGCGGGCTACGACCACGTATGTCATGGGGGTTACTCCTGGGGTGGGGCGGGCCTCTTCAGCGCGCCGGGCGGGACCGGCGGCAGCTGGTCGCGGCGCAGATGCCAGAGGCGGGGGTCGGACGTGGCGGCGGCGGCCGACCCGAGGGCCAGCGCGAGCGCGACGTCCGCGGCGGTCTCCACGAAGCCCGCGGCCACCGACGGGGACATCGCGCGCTGTGCCTGCGCGCTCATCCGGGCGATGATCGGGGCGGGCATGATCTCGACCAGGTCCGGCGCCCCGCGCGAGATCGCGTCCGTGGAGCGGCGCAGATTGGACCGGTCGGTGACGAACACCTTCATCATCGTCAGCAGGCCGAGCGGGCGGCCCTTCTCTATGAGGGAGAGCCGGGTGCTGACCACGCCGTGCGCGCCCATGTTCTTGATGAACTCCAGCGCGCCCCGGTCCTGAGCCAGACCGGGGCTGCTGTCCACGTTCACGAACACGGTCTTCCCCGCCCGGCCCAGCGCCGGCACGACCTGGGGCAGCTGCCCCACGGCGAACGAGGCGAGGATGCACACCTTGGCCGGTGCGGTCAGGAACTGCCGCAGCGGCTGGGTGCCGACGACCGACGCGACGACCGGCACCTCGGCGAACGCCGCGGTGAGCCGGGGGTCGAGCGGGGCGCCGGACCGGGAGGAGGAAGGGGGCATGGCAAGGACCTGCCTGGGGGAAGGGGTTCGTGGCTGCTGAGATCCTGCGGTCAGTTCAGCGGAGACGTACCGAATCGGCTGGGAAGGCCCAGTTTGCCAGGGTTGAGAATGCCGGCCGGGTCCAGGGCCTTCTTCACCGCGACGAACGTCGCGAAGCCCGCCCCGAGGGATTCCTCCAGGTAGGGGCCGCGCAGCAGACCGCAGCCGTGGTGGTGGCTGAGCGCGGCCGCGTGCTCGATCAGTACGGCGTTGGCGGCGTCCCACACCGAGCGGTACCAGTCGCGGCGCGACTCGGGTGCCACGTCGCCGCGCAGCGAGAAGTAGACGCAGGCGCCGTCGGTGTACGCGTGGGACTGGTGCGCCGAGGCGGCCAGGGTGCCGGGCACCGACTGGATCGCGGCGACCACCTCGTCGTAGATCACCGGCAGGTCGGTCCAGGACGCGGCCATCTCCAGGGTGTCGGCGACGAAGCCGGGGCCGGGCTTGAAGCCGTCGGCGGACTTGCCGACCAGCATCCGCTCGTCCAGCCAGCGCTCGAAGACCGCCTTGCTGTCCAGCTCGGGGCCGTACGCCTCACAGACCTCCTTGGCCACCTTGATCGACGCGTCCACGATGGCCGGGTCGCCCTCGTCCGCGACGAGCAGCAGATTGGTCTCCGGGTGCCCGAAGTGGGTGCCCGACTCCAGCGCGTCGTACAGCCGCAGTACGGCCGGGGTGGCGCCGCGCTGCATGATCCTGCGGCAGGCGTCCAGGCCCTCCGCGAAGGTCTTGAAGCCGTACGCGACGGCGTCGGCGTACTCGGGCAGCGGGTGGACCCGCAGCCGGGCCGAGACGATGACGCCGAGGGTGCCCTCGGAACCGACGAACAGCTGGCGCAGGTCCGGGCCGACCGCGGCACGGGCGTAGTCGCCGTAGGTGGCACGGGTGCCGTCCGCGTGCACGACGTCCACGCCGACGACCATGTCCTCGATCTTGCCGTACCGGGTGGAGAGCTGACCGGCGCCCCGGCAGGCGATCCAGCCGCCGACCGTGGACACGGCGAACGCGGACGGCCAGTGGCCGGTGGTGACCCCGTACTCCTCCTGGAGCTGCTTCTCGAAGAGGTCCCCGAACATGCCGGCCTGGACGTCCACGATGTTCGACTCGGCGTCGAAGCCGGTGATCCCGTTCAGCCCGCAGACGTCCAGGACGACGCCGCCGAAGACGGGCAGCGCCGCGCCCGTGACGTTGGAGCGGCCGGCCGACGGGGTGACCGGGACACCCGCCTCGTGGCAGATCCGCAGCACGGCCGCGACCTGGTCGGCGTCGGCCGCTTCGACGATCACGGCGTCCGGCGTCGCGGGACGGCCCTCGGTCTCGCCGATCATCGAGCCGGCCCACCAGTCACGGGTCCGGGTGACGACCTCCTCGCGGGCGGTGTGCACCGCGTGCGCGGCCTCGCGCAGCGCCTCGACCACGGTCTCGGGGACCTCGACCGGGTCCACCTGGAGGGCGGCGTCGCCGTCCCCGATCGGGGTGTTCTGCGCCCACTTGGCGAAGCTGGGGGCGCCGATCGTGTAGTTGCCCCGGTTGAACGGGTGGGTGATGGTCTGACGGCTGATCATGCTGCTGCCCCTTCGAGGAGTACGGACTTTTCGTGACGGACGGCTGCGAGGTACTCGGAGACCGAACGCTCCACCTCGCCCTCCGTGAGGTTCAGTTCACGGCCGAGGACCGCGCCCACGGCCCCCGCGGCCTCGGCGGACGCGTCCCGGGCGAACAGCCGGGCGCGCATCCGGCGCGAGAGCACGTCGTCGACCGAGCGGGCCAGTTCGGCGCGGGCCGCGTACACGACCTCGGCCCTGGTGTACGGGAGTCCCGCGACGATCGGCTCGGCCAGCGACGGGTCGTCCTGGATCAGGTCGCCGACGAAGCGGGCCTCGGTGCCGAAGCGCTCGCCGAGGTGGGCGGCGATGCCGCCGGAGGCCGCGACGGCCTCGGCGTCGTATCCGGCGCCGCCGAGCAGCGGCAGATCGGTGGTGCGGCTCTTCGCCCTGCGGCCGAGGACCGTCATCACCTTGTCGATGACGAGTTCGCCCATGTGCCGGCTGGTGGTGAGCTTGCCGCCGGTCACCGTCACCATGCCGGTGCGGCCCACGGTGATGTGGTGGTCGCGGCGCATGTCGAGGGTCGCGCCCTCCTTGCCGCCGACCAGCGGGCGCAGACCGCCGATGGAGCCGACCACGTCGTCCGGGGTGAGCTTCCCCTCGAAGGCGGTGTTGGCGCCCTCCAGCAGGAAGTCCATCTCCTCGCGGGTGCAGTGCACATCGTCGGGGGAGCCCTGGTAGTCCTCGTCGGTGGTGCCGAGCACGACGCTGTTGCCCCAGCGGGTGCAGGTGGCGCGGCGGGCCCGGCCGGGGATCGGCACGGTGACCGTGCAGTTGATCCGCACCTTGTCCCACGGCACCACGATGTGGACGCCCTTGGCGGGCCGCACCTGCGGCCGGTGGCCGTCGTCCGCCTTCGCGTCGAGCTCGTCGGTCCACACGCCGGTGGCGTTGACGACGGCCCGCGCACGGATGTCGAAGCTGTCGCCGTCCGCCGACACCCGGGCACCGGACACCTTCCCCATCTGCATCAGCAGACCCTCGGCCCTGGCCCCGTTGAGGACCGTCGCACCGAGCGCGGCGGCGGTCCGGACGATGGTGAGGACGAGACGGGCGTCATCGGTGCGGGCGTCGAAGTACATCAGCCCGCCCTTGAGGTTCTCCGCGCGCAGCGTCGGCGCCTGCGCGAGGACCTCGGGAACGGTGAGTCGCTGGTGCAGCTTCCCGATCCGCCAGCCGCCGACCAGGTCGTACGTCCACAGCAGTCCCTCGAAACCCTTGGCCAGGCGGGCGTCGAAGATGCCCTCCTTCTCCAGGATCGGGAAGAGGAACGGCAGCCGGTGCACCAGGTGCGGTGCGTTCTTGCGGAAGCGGTGCCGCTCCAGGAGCGAGTGGCGGACCAGGTTGACGTTGCCCTGCTCGATGTAGCGCAGGCCGCCGTGCACCATCTTCGAGGACTTCGACGACGTCCCGGAGGCGAAGTCGTCCTTCTCGACCAGCGCCGCGCGCAGGCCGCGCGAGGCCGCGTCGAGCACGGCGTACGCCCCGGTGATGCCGCCGCCGATGACGAGCACGTCGTACGTGTCGTCGGCCAGCCGGCGCTTGAGGGCCGCCCGGTCGAGCAGCAGGGGCGTTCGGCGGGTCGCCGCGGCGCTGCGCCGCGGCTTCCGGGCGGGCATGGTGATCACAACATCAACTCCTGGTGTTTCGGTGCGGCGGCCGCGTGGTCGGTACCGGCCGCCGGGTGACGGTCGGGGGGCCGTCAGTGGGGGGTGTGAGGTTCGGGGGCCTTCAGGG
>NZ_JBCEWQ010000085.1:0-36254 GCF_038448545.1 Streptomyces sp. CLV115 | reverse complement strand
GTGGGGGCGGGGGCTGGTGCTGGTGGACGGGTTGGCGCTGGGGTGGGGGATCGAGCAGGGGCCGTACGGGAAGACGGTCTGGTGCGAGTTGCGGGCCCCCGGCCCGCTCCTCGACGAGGGGCGGGCCGGTGAAGGAGGTCAGCGCAGGGTGAGCGGGGTCTCGGAGCCGACGCGGGTCAGCTTCTCCGGGTTGCGGACGTAGTAGAGGCCGGTGATGTGGGCGTCCTCGATCCGGAACGCCACGACGCCGTCGACGACGCCGTCCAGGCGCAGCAGGAACGCCGGGTTCCCGTTGGCCAGGGTGGGGCTGATGGTGATCGTGGCGGTGTTCTTGCCGGCGCCGCCGACGAGGTAACGGGCCACCTTGTCGGCGCCGACGATCGGCCGCCGGGCCGCCTGCTTGATGCCGCCGCCGTCGCCGAGGAGGACCACGTCGGGGGCGAGCACGTCGAGCAGGCCCTGGAGGTCCCCGGTCTCCAGGGCGCGCCGGAACGAGTCCACCGCCGCCCGGGACACGCTCGCCGAGACCGCCGCACGGGGGCGGCGGGCATCGACGTGCTTGCGGGCACGGTGTGCGATCTGGCGGACGGCCGCGGGGGTCTTCTCGACGGCGGCGGCGATCTCGTCGTAGTCGACGGCGAAGACCTCGCGCAGCACGAAGACGGCGCGCTCCGTCGGCGACAGGGTCTCCAGGACGAGCATCAGGGCCATCGACACACTCTCGGCGAGCTCGACGTCCTCGGCCACGTCCGGCGCGGTGAGCACCGGTTCGGGAAGCCAGGGACCGACGTACGCCTCCCTGCGGCGCGACAGCGTGCGCAGCCGGTTGAGGGACTGCCGGGTGGTGATCCGGACCAGGTAGGCGCGCTGGTCCTGCACCTTTTCCGGGTCGACCTCGACCCATCGCAGCCAGGTCTCCTGGAGGACGTCCTCCGCGTCGGCCGCCGACCCCAGCATCTCGTAGGCGACGGTGAAGAGCAGGTTGCGATGGGCGACGAAGGCCTCGGTCGCCGGGTCGGTGGTGGCGTGGTCGTCGTTCACTTCTTGCCTCTCCTCGGCGATCAGCGCTCGGCCCGCGGGGCTCAGGCCGTTTGCCCGGCGGTGGCCGGTGCCTCGGCGCGTCCGGCACGCGGGCCGCTCTTGCGGGCCTCGTTCACCAGCTGCTTGACGGTGGCCCTGCAGACGGTCTCCTTGAGCTTCGCACCCGGGCGGCCACCCAGGAGCAGCGGGATCGCGTGGTCGTTCACGGAGGCGAACTGGAAGATCCCGGTGCGGCGGCCCAGGCTCATGCACTGGCCGGCGAACCGCACCTTCAGGGGTGCGGGCCGCTCGCCCGCGACCCGGCTGAGCACCGTGCGGGCGGCGCGCGAGCCCAGCTGGCCCGCGGCCTGGCAGCTCATCCGGAACGGCGTGCCGGCCGGTGCCGCCGCGTCCCCGGCCGCGACGATGCGCGGGTCGTCCACGCTGGTCAGCGTCTCGTCGGTGCGCAGGCGGCCCGCGGCGTCGGTGCTCAGCCCGCTGCGGGCGGCCAGGTCCGGCACGCTGAATCCGGCGGCCCAGACGGTGACCCGGCTGGGGAGTTCGCGGCCGTCGTCGAGCCGTACGGCGTCGCCGGTCACGGCGGCCACCCGCGCGCCCGGGCCTTCGACCACGGTCACCCCGAGCCCGGCGAGGGTCCGGGCGACCGCGCGGCGGCCCCGGGGGTGCAGGTACGGGCCGAGCTCCTCGCCGCAGACCAGGGTCACGGCCCGGCCCTCCTCCGCCAGTTCGGCGGCGGTCTCGATGCCGGTCGGGCCCGATCCGACCACGGTCACCGGGGCCGTCGCGGGGGCGGCGTCGAGGAGCGGCCGCAGCCGCCGTGCCTCTTCCAGGGTGGCGATCGGGTGGGCGAACTCCGCCGCGCCGGGCACGTCCGGTGCGGCGCTGGAGCTGCCCACCGCGTAGATCAGGTAGTCGTAGCCGACCGTCGAGCCGCCGGTCAGTTCCACGCCGCGCCCGGCCGCGTCGATCGTCGCCACGCTGTCGACCACCAGCCGGACGTTCCCGGCCAGGACCTCCGCGTAGTCGACGACGGCGTCATTGCTGCCGCCGACCAGCTGGTGGAGGCGGATGCGCTCGACGAAGTCGGGGCGCGGGTTGATCAGTGTGACGGTCACGTCGGCCTGCTGGGCCAGCCGGTTGGCGGCGGTGACGCCCGCGTAACCTCCGCCGATCACGACCACGCCGGTGTTCTTGTTCATGGTGTCTGCGTCTCCGTCCGGTTCCGTTGCCTGCTTACGGCATCAAGACACCGGACGGAGGAGAGCTGTGACAGGGCGTGATTCAGGTCACGTCCGGCGCGGTGGCCGGGGCGGACGCCACCGGGACAGCACGTGGCTGAATCACCATACGGACAGGTCCTGTCCGTTTGCGTAGATCAGATGTCCACCACGGACGTCTGTCGGGGCCATGTCGCCCACGGAGAGCCCGTTGCCCGTGCCGCCTCGCGCCCACGGTGAGTCGCGGTAGCCGACCGCGTTGACCACGCGAACCTTGAAGTCGACGTTGTTGGGGGTGTACCCGTTGACCCAGAGGTTGTCGGCGGTGGCGTGAAGCGCAACCCAGTCGCCGTTGTACCACTTGGACCCCGTGTAGCTGATTGTGCATGAAAGGTCTCCCCCCACCCACACCTCTTGGGGGCAGGGCTGTGCTTCGGCCCCCTGGATCCCCGTCGGCGAGGCTGTCGCCTGACCTGCCAGGGGCAACGCCGACATGGCGAGTGCGACAAGGGGGATCACGGACTTTCTCACTGTTTCACCCATCTGTTGGCGCCGGTCGTACCGGCGGGCGCGCATCATCCTGACCTTGCTCGTCGGGTGGCAGTGAGAAGAGCCGGTGTTTGGCCCGAAACCGCCAAGTATTGGCTTCCGCAGGGTGGTTGACTTCAAAATGATGGCGCGTCGGATGTGGGTCGTGGGCGAGCGCCCGTGCACGACGGCCCCGCGCTCCGAGGAGTCCGCCACCCCGGGAGCCCGCCGCGCACGGTCCGCTACCTCGGCGGCAGCGGCGGCCGTCGCCGGTCCGGGACGTCGTCGTACGTCGGCGGGGTCGCGGCCGGCTGGGCGTCCAGCAGGTCCAGGGCGACCCGTACCGCGTCGTCGAGCACCGCGTACCGGCCCTCCGCCCAGTCGAGGGGGGTGCGCAGCGCCTCCAGGTCCGGTTCGACGCCGTGGTTCTCGACCGACCAGCCGTAGGTGTCGAACCAGGCCGCGTTCATCGGCACCGTGATCACCGTGCCGTCGCCGAGCCGGGTCCGGCCGGTCATGCCGACGACGCCGCCCCAGGTCCGCTGGCCCACCACCGGGCCGAGCTTCAGCAGGCGGAACGCGGCGGTGATCATGTCGCCGTCGGAGGACGTCGCCTCGTCGGCCAGGGCGACCACGGGGCCGCGCGGGGCGTTGGAGGCGTAACTGACCGGCTGGGCGTTGCGGGTCAGGTCCCAGCCGAGGATCCGGCGGGTCAGCTTCTCGACGACCAGTTCGCTGATGTGGCCGCCCGCGTTGCCGCGCACGTCGACGATCAGGGCCGGGCGGGACACCTCCATGCGCAGGTCCCGGTTGAACTGCGCCCAGCCCGAGCCGCCCATGTCGGGGATGTGCAGATAGCCGCACTTGCCGCCGCTCAACTCCCTTACTACTTCACGGCGTTTGGCCACCCAGTCCTGGTAGCGCAGCGGCCGCTCGTCGACCAGCGGTACGACGGCGACGCGGCGGGAGCGGCCCTCCTCCCCGGCCGGGCGGAAGGTCAGCTCGACGGTGGTGCCGCCCGCCGCCGTGAGGAGCGGGTACGGTCCGGTCACCGGGTCGACGGGGCGGCCGTCGACATGGGTGAGGACCGCGCCCTCCCGGATGCCCGTACCGGCCAGCGGGGAGCGGGCCTTGGAGTCGGAGGAGTCGCCCGGCAGGATGCGCCGGATCATCCACTCGCCGTCCCGGCACACCAGGTTCGCGCCGAGCAGGCCGATCGCCCGCTGGTAGTGCGGCGGGCCCTCGTTGCGGCGGGCCGGGGCCACATACGCGTGCGAGGTGCCCAGTTCGCCCAGGACCTCGCGCATCAGATCGGCGAACTCGTCGGGGGAGGAGACCCGTTCGACCAGCGGGCGGTACTGGTCGAGCACCGCCGTCCAGTCGATGCCGCACATCTCCGGCTCCCAGAAGTAGGAGCGGATGATGCGGCCGCCCTCCTCGTACGCCTGCCGCCACTCCGCCGCCGGGTCGACCTCGTGCAGGATGCGGCGCAGGTCCAGGTAGACGGTGGTGTCGCTGTCCCCGGTCTCGGTGGCGGGCACGGCGCGCAGCTCGCCCTCGTCCATGACGACCAGCCGGGTCGCGTCGCCGCTGACCGCGAACCAGTCGAGATGGGAGACCAGTTCGGTCTTCCTGGCCCTGGTGATGTTGAAGTGTTCGAGGGTGGGGCGGCCCGACATGTCCGCCGGGTTGGCGAAGGTCTCGCCGAGCGCGCCGGAGATCGGCCAGCGCAGCCAGACCAGTCCGCCGCCGCTCACCGGGTGCAGGGCGGAGTACTTCGACGCGGAGACCGGGAAGGGCGTCACCCGGTTCTCCAGGCCCTCGAACTCGACGGTGACCGTCGACGGGCCCTCGCCCGTGCCGATGTCGGGGGTGTCGTCGGCCGGGTCGAGTCCGCCCGCCGCCGGGCGGCCCTCCGGGGACAGGGCGAACGGGGAGGGCGTGGCGGAGGAGAGCGGCACCAGGTACGGGCGGCAGCCCAGCGGGAAGGAGAGGTCGCCGGTGTGGACGTCGTACACCGGGTCGAAGCCGCGCCAGGACAGGAAGGCGAGATAGCGGCCGTCGCCGGTGAAGACCGGGTTCTCGTCCTCGAAGCGGCCGTTGGTGACATCGACGATCACGGGCGCGCCGGTGCCCAGGATGCGGGCCAGCTTGATCTGGCGCAGCGAGCGGCCGATGCCGGGGTGCGACCAGGTCAGCCAGGCGCCGTCCGGGGAGAACGCCAGGTCGCGGACCGGGCCGTTGATCGAGCGGATCAGCTCGGTGGGTTCGCCGGTGGAGGTCTCCTCGTCGGTGTCCAGGAGCAGCAGCCGCCCGTCGTTCGTGGCGATGGCGAGGCGTTCGCCGTCCGGGTCGGCGGTCAGCTCGTGCACCCTGCCGAGCTGACCGGAGGCCAGCCGGCGCGGCTCGCGGTCGCCGCTGGCGCGCGGCAGGTACGCGATCTCGATGGCGTCCTCGCCGTCGGCGTCGGTGACGTAGGCGACCTGGCCGCCGCTGCCGAGCATCTCGGGCAGCCGGACCCGGACGCCCGGGGTGTCGGCGATGGTGCGGGCGGGGCCGTCGCGATGGGTCAGCCAGTACAGGCTGCCGCGTACGGTGACGGCGCTGGCCCGGCCCGTCTCGTCCACGGAGAGCGAGTCGACGTTGCTGGCGGCCGGGACCTGGTGGACGCGCCGCCCGGTGCGCGGCCCGCCGAGCCGGACCGACAGCTTGCGCGGCACCGCGTCCGGCGACGCCAGGTCGTCCACCAGCCACAGATCGCCCGCGCACTGGTAGACGACCCGGTGCCCGTCGCTGGAGGCGTGCCGGGCGTAGAAGGCGTCGTGGTTCGTGTGGCGGCGCAGATCGCCGCCGTCGGGGCGGCAGGAGTAGAGATTGCCGACGCCCTCGTGGTCGGAGAGGAAGGCGATCCGGCCGCCGACGAACATCGGTGAGTCGAGATGGCCGCCGATGTCCGGGAGCAGCCGTTTGCCGTGCAGCCACAGCCGGCCGGTCGCGCCGCCCCGGTACCGCTTCCAGGCGGCGGGTTCGTGCGGCGGGGTGCCGGTGAGCAGCAGGGTGCGCCGCTCGTCGTCGATGTCGGCGACGTCGATGCCGGAGACCGGGCCCCAGGGCAGTTTGCCGCCGGGGCTGCCGTCGGTGGGGACGCTGTAGGCCCAGGAGATGTGCGAGAACGGCTGGCTGTGCGAGGACACGGCGAGGATCTGGGCGGCGTCCCCGGGATCGGGGGTCCAGCCGCAGACCCGGGTGTCCGTCGACCCCCAGTAGGTGAGCCGGCGGGCCGGGCCGCCGTCCACCGGCGCGAGATGGATCTCGGGATCGAGGGTGCGCCAGGTCGTGTACGCGATACGGCTCCCGTCGGGCGAGAAGCGCGGATGACTGACCCGGGTCCGGTCGATGGTCAGCCGCCAGGCGCGGCCGGGCCGCTCCCCCTCGGGCGCGAGGGGGGCGACCCAGAGGTCGTCCTCGGCCGCGAAGCAGAGCAGATCGTCGTGGAGGTGCGGGAAACGGAGATACGCGGCGTCGTCACTCACCCTTCAATGCTTTCCGCGTGGAAGGGCCCCGGCAACTCGTGACGCGGTACCGGTTGTGGTGCGGAACACAAGCGAAACGATTTCGTTTCGCTGGACGGCCGGGGTACCGTCGATGTGTACGAAACAGTTTCGTTCGATTGACTGACGTACGAGAACCCGAACAGGAGGTCGACACGTGGCACGCACCCGGCTCACACCCGAGCGCGAGAGCGAGCTGTACGCCGCCGTGCTCGACCTGCTCCGCGAGGTCGGTTACGACGCCCTGACCATGGACGCCGTCGCCGCCCGCACCCGTTCCAGCAAGGCCACCCTCTACCGCCAGTGGGGGAGCAAGCCGGAGCTGGTCGTCAAGGCCCTGCGGCACAACAAGCCGGTGTCCCTCGAAGAGATCGACACCGGGTCGTTGCGCGGCGACTTCCACGCCGTGCTGGGCCGTACCGACGACTGCCAGATGGAGAAGGACTCCGCGCTGATGCGGGGCCTGAGCCATGCCGTCCACGAGAATCCCGATCTCTATCAGGCCCTGCGCGACCTGCTGATCGAGCCGGAGATGACCGGCCTCGACCGGCTGCTGCGCCGAGCCGTGGACCGGGGTGAGGTGCGTCCGGACAATCCGGCGCTGAAATACGTCTCACACATGTTGATCGGCGCCTTCGCCGCCCGGCAGATGGTCGAGGACCGCTCGGTCGACCAGGCGTTCCTCAACGATTACGTCGAATCCGTGGTCTTCCCCGCCCTCGGAGTCTGACTGCCCGGACCGCCCCGCGTGGTCCGTCCCCGTCGCACCGCCCCTCCCCAAGCCCCACCTGACACGCCGCTCTCGTCGTCGGGCTGGTTCCTCACGCCCTTTTCCACTCACACGACCTGACCGGGAGTACGCCCCCGTGGCCACATTCCTCTACAAGCTCGGACGGCTTGCCTTCCGGCGCCGCCGCTATGTCGCCCTGATCTGGGTGGCACTGCTGGCGCTCGCCGGATTCGGCGCGGCCTCCGCGTCCACCGCCACCTCCAGCTCCTTCTCGATCCCGGGCACGGAGGCGCAGCGCGCCTTCGACCTGCTGGAACAGCGCTTCCCGGGGGGCAGTGCGGACGGTGCGACCGCCCGGGTCGTCTTCAAGGCGCCCGACAGCGGGAAGATGTCCGACCCGGCGAACAAGGCCGAGGTCAACAAGGTCATCGGCGAGCTGAAGTCGGGCTCGGACCAGATCGCCTCGGTCTCCGACCCGTACACCGCCGGAGCCGTCAGCAAGGACGGCTCCACGGCGTACGTCTCGGTCTCCTACAAGGTCAACTCGATGGAGCTGACCGACGAGACCCGGGACGCCCTGGAGGACGCGGGCCACGCGGCGCAGAAGAGCGGGATGACCGTGGAGATCGGCGGTGACGCGCTCCTGGTGATGCCGGAGACCGGGGCCACCGAGATCATCGGTGTCGCGATCGCCGCGATCGTGCTGGTCATCACCTTCGGCTCGCTGATCGCCGCCGGGCTGCCGCTGCTCACCGCCCTGATCGGCGTCGGCATCGGTGTCTCGACGATCACCGCGCTGGCGAACGTGCTGGACCTGGGCTCCACCACCTCCACCCTGGCGATGATGATCGGCCTCGCGGTCGGCATCGACTACGCGCTCTTCATCGTCTCCCGCTACCGCGCCGAGCTGGCCGAGGGCAGGGAACGCGAGGAGGCGGCCGGACGGGCCGTCGGCACGGCGGGCTCCGCCGTCGTCTTCGCCGGTCTCACCGTCGTCATCGCGCTGGTCGGCCTCGCCGTCGTGAACATCCCGATGCTGTCGAAGATGGGCTTCGCCGCGGCCGGCACCGTCGCCATCGCCGTACTCATCGCGCTCACCCTGGTCCCGGCCCTGCTGGGCTTCGCCGGGAAGCGGGTCCTGGGACGCAAGGCGCGCAAGGCGGCAGGGGCCCCGGACAGCACCGAGGACAAGCCGAACATGGGCACCCGCTGGGCGCGGTTCGTGCTGCGCAAGCCGGTGTGGGTGCTTCTGGTCGGCGTCATCGGCCTCGGCGCGGTGGCCGTACCGGTCGCCTCCCTGGAGATGGGCCTGCCCGACGAGGGCTCCCAGCCCACCAGCACCACCCAGCGGCGCGCCTACGACCTGCTGTCCGACGGCTTCGGCCCCGGGTTCAACGGGCCGCTGATGGTCGTCGTCGACACCGCGAACAGCTCCGACGGCAAGACCGCCGCCAAGCAGGTCACCGACGAGATCTCCGGCATCAAGGGCGTCGTCGCCGTCACCCCGGCCCAGTTCAACAAGGCCGGCGACGCCGCGATGATCACCGTGGTCCCGAAGGACCGGCCGAGCTCCGTCGACACGGAGAACGTGGTCCACGCGATCCGGGACGCGGGCAAGGACATCAAGTCCGACACCGGCGCCGAGGTCCTGGTCACCGGCTCCACCGCGATGAACATCGACTTCTCGCAGAAGATGAACGACGCGCTGCTGCCGTACCTGGCGCTCGTCGTCGGCCTGGCCTTCCTGCTCCTGATGGTGGTCTTCCGGTCGGTGCTGGTGCCGCTGAAGGCGGCCCTCGGCTTCCTGCTCTCGGTCGTCGCGGCCCTGGGCGCGGTCGTCGCGGTCTTCCAGTGGGGCTGGCTGGGCTCGCTCTTCGGGGTGGAACAGCCCGGCCCGATCATGTCGATGATGCCGATCTTCATGGTGGGCGTGGTCTTCGGCCTCGCGATGGACTACGAGGTCTTCCTCGTGACCCGGATGCGCGAGGCGTACGTCCACGGCGAGAAGCCCGGCCAGGCGATCGTCACCGGATTCCGGCACGGCGCCCGGGTCGTCACGGCCGCGGCCGTGATCATGATGGCGGTCTTCGCCGGCTTCATCGGCTCCAGCGAGCAGATGGTCAAGATGATCGGCTTCTCGCTCGCCATCGCCGTCTTCTTCGACGCGTTCGTGGTCCGCATGGCGATCGTGCCCGCGGTCCTGGCCCTGCTCGGCCACCGCGCCTGGTCGCTGCCGCGCTGGCTGGACCGGATCCTGCCGAACGTGGACGTGGAGGGCGAGGGGCTGCGTGAGCAGCTCGACGAGACGCCCGGCGGTGAGAGCGGGGGCGAGCGCGAGCTGACCCGGGTCTGAGCCGCGAGGCGAGAGCCGCGACGAGTCTCCGGGCCCGCGTCTGAGCGGAGCGCGGCCCCGGAAGCGCCGGTTACCTGTGGGGACGGGGGACCGGGGCGATGAGAGAAGCCCCCGTGCGAGCGGCACGGGGGCTTCTCTCATGCGGTTCTGCGGCGGTCCGGCACGATCCGGACGGAGGCCCTAGGCGTGCGCGGGCGGCTTGGTGCTCTCGGTGTGCGTCCGGTGCAGGAAGCGGATCAGCGGGGCGCTGTCGAACTGCACCACCTCGACGCCGTCGGCCGAGTGGTTCTCCACGACCAGCTGGGTCCGTCCGCAGGGCCAGACGCGGATGCCGCCGCGCTCGGTGGGGCCGCGCAGTCCGCCCTCCAGCAGATCGCGGCCGAATGCCCAGTCGGCGCCGCCGGGGAACGCGACATGGACGGTGCGCGGGTCCTTGTCGGCGTCGTACAGCAGGTCGACCGGTATCGCCGGGAGATCGGGGGTGTCGTTGACGAGCCAGGCATCCGCCTGCTCCTGGATCACGGGGGGCATGACACGACTCCTCCTGTGTGTACTGCTTCGCCATCCAATGTCGCACATTTCCGGCCACTGGCGCGGGGAGCGGCTGCGTACGAGTGCGGGGAACGGCTGCGCATGGATGAGAGGAACGGCTGCGCACGGACGCGGGGAGCAGTTGTGACGGAGCCGCTCTTGCGAAGGGTTTGCAACAAGGCCCTATCATTGAGCGGTTCACGACATCGTCCGCGGCCGCGCACGACCGCAGGAAGCGGAGCCCCCATGCATGTACCCGACGGATTCATCAACGCGCCCGTCTCCGCCGCCGCCGGAGTCGTCGCCGCGGGTGCGGTCGCCGTCAGCCTGCGGGGCGCCCGGCGGGAGCTGGACGAGCGCACCGCGCCGCTCGCCGGTCTGGTCGCCGCGTTCATCTTCGCCGTACAGATGCTGAACTTCCCGGTCGCGGCCGGCACCAGCGGACATCTGCTGGGCGGAGCGCTGGCCGCGATCCTGGTCGGGCCGTACACCGGCGTGCTCTGTGTGACCGTCGTCCTGCTCATGCAGGGCATCCTCTTCGCCGACGGCGGCCTCACCGCGCTCGGCGTGAACGTCCTCGACATGGGCATCACGACCACCGTCGTCGCCTACGCGCTCTTCCGCGGACTGCTCGGGGTGCTGCCGAAGACCCGGCGCTCGGTGACCGCCGCGTCCTTCGTCGCCGCCCTGGTCTCCGTGCCGGCCGCGGCCGGCGTCTTCACGCTGATCTACTGGATCGGCGGCACCACCGACATCCCGATCGGCAAGGTCTTCACCGCGATGGTCGGGGTCCACGTCCTGATCGGCATCGGCGAGGCCGTGATCACCGCGCTGACCGTCGGCGCCGTCATCGCCGTACGCCCCGACCTGGTGCACGGCGCCCGCGGGCTCGGCTCCTCGCTCAAGCTCCGGATCGACGGCGAACTGGTCGACGCCCCGGCCCCGGCCTCCGCCCCGGCCGCCCCGGTCGCCGCCCGCTCGCACCGCAGGATCTGGGCCGCCGGCCTGGTCACCGCCCTCGTCCTGGCGGGCTTCGTCTCCTACTACGCCTCCTCGAACCCCGACGGTCTGGAGAAGGTCGCCGCCGACCAGGGCATCGACAAGAAGACCGAGGAGCACGCGGCCAAGGACTCCCCGCTCGCTGACTACGGCGTCAAGGACGTGTCCGACGCCCGGATCTCCGGCGGCCTCGCCGGGGTCATCGGCGTCGCCGCCACCGTCGTCGTCGGCAGCGGAGTCTTCTACGTGGTCCGCCGCCGCCGTACGCCGGACGCCCCCGCGGACACCACGCACGACACGGAATCCGTCTGACATGGGCGCGGGTCACGCACACCGGCTCTACCGGCACGGCCACTCGCCGATCCACGACCTGCCGCCGCACTGCAAGATCGCCGCCGCCTTCTGCTTCGTCGTGGTCGTCGTCTCGACGCCCCGCGAGTCGATGTGGGCGTTCGCGCTGTACGCGGTGCTGCTCGGCGTGGTCACCGCGCTGGCCCGCATCCCGGCGGGCTTTCTGCTCAAGCGGCTGCTCATCGAGGTGCCGTTCGTCGCGTTCGCGCTGCTCATGCCGTTCGTGGTGCCCGGCGAGCAGACCCACGTACTCGGCCTCTCCGTCAGCGTCCCCGGCCTCTGGGGCGCCTGGAACGTCCTCGCCAAGGGCACCCTCGGCGTCGCCGCCTCCGTGCTCCTGGCCTCCACCACCGAACTGCGCTCGCTGCTGCTCGGCCTCCAGCGGCTCAAGCTGCCGCCGCTGCTCGTCCAGATCGCCTCCTTCATGATCCGGTACGGCGACGTCATCACCGACGAGATGCGCCGGATGTCGATCGCCCGCCGCTCCCGGGGCTTCGAGGCGCGCGGCGTACGGCAGTGGGGCGTCCTGGCCAAATCGGCGGGCGCCCTGTTCATCCGGTCCTACGAGCGCGGCGAACGCGTCCACCTCGCGATGGTCAGCCGCGGCTACGCCGGATCCATGCCGGTCATCGACGAGGTGACCGCCTCCCGCACCCAGTGGGCGTACGCCGCGGCACTCCCCGTCCTCGCCCTCGCCGTCTGTCTGCTGGGATGGACCCTATGAACCGGCCCACCGCCCCCGCCCCGTCCCTGGAAGTCAGCGGCCTCGCCTACGCCTACCCCGACGGCCACCAGGCGCTCTTCGGGGTGGACCTCACGGTCGCCCGGGGCGAACGCGTCGCCCTGCTCGGCCCCAACGGCGCCGGAAAGACCACCCTCGTCCTGCACCTCAACGGCATCCTCGACGCCGGGGCCGGCACCGTCCGGGTCGCCGGTCTCCCGGTCGACAAGCGCAACCTCGCCGAGATCCGCCGCCGCGTCGGCATCGTCTTCCAGGACCCCGACGACCAGCTCTTCATGCCCACCGTCCGCGAGGACGTCGCCTTCGGACCGGCCGCCTCCGGGCTGCGCGGCGCCGAGCTGGAGGCACGCGTCACCGAGGCGCTGGAACAGGTCGGCATGGCGGAGTACGCGAACCGCCCGCCGCACCACCTCTCCTTCGGCCAGCGCCGCCGCGTCGCCGTCGCCACCGTCCTCGCCATGCGGCCGGAGATCCTCGTCCTGGACGAGCCGTCCTCCAACCTGGACCCGGCCTCGCGGCGCGAACTCGCCGACATCCTGCGGTCCCTGGACGTCACCGTGCTCATGGTCACGCACGACCTGCCGTACGCACTGGAGCTCTGCCCGCGCGCGGTGATCCTCAGCGAGGGCGTCATCGCCGCCGACGACCGCACCCAGGACCTGCTCTGCGACGAGAAGCTGATGCGTGAACACCGCCTGGAGCTGCCCTTCGGCTTCGACCCGCGTTCCGTGACTGTGAACATGAGGTGACCTGCCACTCCTGCCGCCCGCGACGGGATGCACCATGGGGGGATGAGCGGGAGCGCAGGAGCAGACGTGGACGTACGCGGCACGGTGGCGGCCGGATTCGAACCGGTCAGGGATGCCTTCATCGGTAACTTCGAACAGCGCGGTGAACGCGGCGCGGCCGTCACCGTCTACCGGGACGGGCACAAGGTCGTCGACCTCTGGGCCGGCACCAGAGACGTCGACGGCGTCGAACCCTGGGCCGTGGACACCGTGCAGATCGTCCGCTCGGCGGGCAAGGGCATCGCCGCCGCCGTACCGCTGCTGCTGCACCAGCGCGGCCAGCTCGACCTGGACGCCCCGATCGGCACGTACTGGCCGGAGTTCAAGGCGGCCGGCAAGGAACGCGTACTCGTCCGCCACCTCCTGTCCCACCGGGCCGGCATCCCCGCGCTCGACTGCCCGCTGACCCCCTCCGAGGCGGCCGACGGGATCTCCGGCCCGCAGGCCGTCGCCGCCCAGCGCCCCCAGTGGGAACCCGGCACCGACCACGGCTACCACGCCCAGACCTACAGCTGGCTCATCGGCGAACTGGTGCGCCGGGTCACCGGACGCACCGTCGGCCGCTGGATCGCCGAGGAGATCGCCCGCCCGCTCGGCCTGGACTTCTGGTTCGGCCTCCCGGCGGACGAGGCGCACCGGGTGGGCCGGGTCGGCCCGGTCGAGACGCCCGCCGCGGGCCACGGCAACGGCGGCGTCCTGCGGCTGCGCCCCAAACGCTCCGTCAGCGAGGCCTACCGCGACCCGCAGTCCCTCACCCGCCGCGCCTTCGGGGCCATCGACCCGCTCCCCGACGAGAACGACCCCGGCTACCGGGCGGCCGAACTCCCCGCCTCCAACGGCATCGCCACCGCCCGCGCGCTGGCCCGCTGCTACGCCGCGATGATCGGCCCGGTCGACGGCCACCGCCTGTTCGCCCCGGCCACCCTCACCCTGGCCCGCACCGAGGAGTCCGCGGGCCCCGACCGGGTCCTGGTCGTCAACACCCGCTTCGGCCTCGGCCACATGCTCCACGGCCCGGCGTCCCCGCTGCTCGCCCCCGGCTCGTTCGGCCACCCCGGCCGGGGCGGCTCCCTCGGGTTCGCCGACCCCGAATCCGGCATCGCCTTCGGATATGTGACGAACGGTCTGCAGAAGGGAGTAACCGCCGATCCCCGAGCCCAGGCCCTGATCAGGGCAGTACGGTCGGCGCCATGACTACTCCACACCCCACGGGTCCGCGATTCGACGGCCACGGCGTACTCATCACCGGAGCGGGCCAGGGCATCGGCGCGGCCACGGCCCGCCGACTGGCCTCGGAGGGCGCCCGGGTCCTGGTCACCGACCTGCACGGGGACCGCGCGGAGCGCACCGCCGCCGCGATACGCGAGACGGGCGGCGCCGCCGAGTCGCTGCCCTGCGACGTGGCCGACCAGGCGGCCGTCGAGGCGGCGGTCGCCCACGCGGTCGCCGCCTTCGGCTCCCTGGACGTGCTGGTCAACAACGCGTACTCCTGCACCAGAGACGTCCCGCTCTTCGAGGACCAGCCCGACGAGTCCTGGCAGCGCGACCTGGACATCACCCTCACCGGCCCCTACCGCTGCGCCCGCGCCGCCCTCCCGTACCTGGTGGCCTCCGGCCGGGGCGCGATCGTCAACATCGGCTCGGTCAACGGCGAGCAGGACTTCGGCAACCACGGCTACAGCGCGGCCAAGGCGGGCCTGGCAAGCCTGACCCGCACCCTGGCCGGCCACGCCGGACCGCGCGGCGTGCGCGTCAACCTGGTCGCCCCCGGCACCGTCCGCACCGCCGCCTGGGCGGGCCGCGACGCCGAACTGGCCCGGGTGAGCGGCCTCTACCCGCTCGGCCGGGTCGGCGAGCCGGAGGACATCGCCTCCGCCGTCGCCTTCCTCGCCTCCCGCGACGCGGCCTGGATCACCGGGACGACGCTGCGCGTGGACGGCGGCCTGACGGTGACGAACTACGGTTTCTCGCAGGCGGTCGCGGGGACCTGACCGAGGCGGACACGGCCCGCCCCGCGCCCGGGTCAGGCGAGCGCGGGGTGGATGAGCCGCCCGTTGAGGATGAGGGAGGCGGCCTGCTTGAGGCGGCGCACCCGCACACTGATCTCGTAACCCCTGATGCCTTCGGTACGGGCGAAGCGGCCGCTGAGGTAGCGGTAGAAGTCCGGGGTGTCCTTGCAGATGACCACGGCCATGATGTTGTGCCTGCCGCTGATGGCCGCGGCGAAGGCGCACTCGTCGTGCCTGCTGATCTCCTCGCCGATCTCCTGGAGCCGGGGCAGCTCGACCTGGAGCCAGAGGGTGGCGTTGAGCTCGTAGCCGAGGCGTTCGGGCACGGCGTCGATGTCGAAGACCAGCGACCCGCTGCCCTCCAGGGCCTCCAGCCGGCGGGCCACGCGTGGCTTGGACCAGCCGGTGGCTTCCGAGAGGCGGGTGTGGGAGGCGCGGCCGTCCTCCGCCAGCGCTTCGAGGAGCGGGCGGTCCTCCTCGGTCGGGGTGAGCGGGGGCCCGCTGGGGGTGGGGAGCTCCGCGGTCAGCATCCGCACCTGCTCGTCGGTGAGCGAGCCCTCCCGCCCGGTCCAGCCGGCCGTGTCCGGGGAGCCGAAGCCGTGCACGAGCAGGTCGACGTTCAGGTCCAGGACCGAGGCGGCCCGGGGAAGCTGCCGCAGCAGCACGTCGTCGCGGGCGGTCCCGGCGGGCGAACGGATGATGCAGATGATCTCCGAACCGCCGGACGCGATGCTGGTGTACGCGACCTCCGGCCGGCGGGCCAGGGACTCCGCGAGGGGCCCCACGGCGTCCGGGCGGCAGCGCAGCCGCGCGATCCACTCGGACCGGCCGTGGGCGGCCGGGCTGCTCAGCCCGACGACGCGGACCACGCCATTGCGGCGCAGGGTTTCGTAGCGGCGGGCCACGGTCTGCTCGGACACCCCGACGACCTGGCTGAGGCGGCGGAAGGAGACCCGCGGCGAGCAGTTCAGTCCATGGATGATTTTGCGGTCAAGGTCGTCAGGCATGGATGAATGGTCACACGGGAAGCCCCGTGATCGGAGGTTCTGTGACGTATGCCGGGATCGCTTGGGGATTGATCGACGGTCGGGGCGAAGCTGGTCGGCGGCTCTGCGGGTGATCGGCGGACCGCGCGGAACGCGGTGGTGCGCCGGAGCTCCCGTGAGCGGGCGCCCGCCGGACGGCGGAGCTCACATCGCAGCCGGTGCCCGCGCGGCACCCACCCCGCAGCAGAAGGAACCTCTTCGTGAATTCCGCAACGACACAGGACAGATCAGGGCGGGGCGTCACGCTCGTCATGGCCTGCCTGGGCGTCTTCGTCGCCTACCTCCCCGTGACCACCGTGTCGGTGAGCCTGCCGGCCATCCAGCGGGCTCTGGGCGCCTCCACGTCCCAGCTGTCCTGGGTCTCGGACGCCTTCGTGCTGCCGATGGCCGCGCTGATCCTGACCACCGGGGTGTGGGGCGACGTCCACGGCCGCAAGCGGGTCTTCCAGGCGGGCATGGCCCTCTGCGCGCTGGGCGCGGCGATCTCGCTGTTCTCGGACTCGGTGCACGCCCTGTGGGTGGGGCAGGCCGCCTCCGGGCTGGGGGCGGCGGCGCTGCTGCCGACGACGCTGGCCCTGATCAGCCACGCGGTCCCCGACCACCGGGAGCGCGGCAGGTTCATCGGCCTGTGGGCGATGTCCCTGATGGCCTCGCTCGCCGTGGGCCCGCTGATAGCGGGCGTGCTGCTGGAGCACGTCGCGTGGCGCTGGATCTTCCTCCTGCCCGTGCCGGTCTCCCTGATCGTGCTGGTCGTCGCGGCGTTCCTGCTGCCCGACTCGCGCGCCCCGCACGGCCGCCGGCTCGACTGGCCCGGACAGATCACCGCGGCCGTCGCGGTCACCGCGGTCGTCTACGGCGTCATCGAGGGCGGCGCGGACGGCTTCGGCGAGCCCGCCGTGGTGACGGCCCTGGTGCTCGGCGCGGTCTCCGCCGTCGTGTTCGTCGTCGTGGAGCGCCGCAGCGCCAGCCCGATGCTCGACCTGGCGCTGTTCCGCAGCCCGGCCTTCACCGCCACCGCCCTGGTCGCCATGATCAGCTTCCTCGGGCTGATCGGCTTCTTCTTCGTGCTGAGCCTCTACTTCGGCATGGTCCAGCACCTGACCACGATCGAGGCGGGGCTGCGCATGGTGATGGTGTCCGGGGTGGCCCTCGTCGTCGGCGCGCCCATCGGACGCCTGATGCACCGGGTCTCCGCCCGGGTCCTGATCACCGCGGGTCTGGTCGTCGCGGCGGGCGCGATGCTCTCGCTGACCGGCGTCGACGCCGACACCTCCTTCGGCTCGATCGTCTGGCGGCTGGCCCTGCTGGGCCTCGGCATGGGTGGCGTACTCACCCCGATGACCGCCTCCGCGGTGTCCTCCGTCCCGTACCACCTGGCCGGGATGGCCGCCGCCGGGAACAACGCCTTCCGCCAGGTCGGTGGCGCCCTCGGTCCTGCCGTGCTCGGCGCCCTGCTGACCACCCGGGCCCTGGACGCGCTGCCCGGCCGCCTCGCCGACGCGGGGGTGCCCGCCGAGGCCGGTGCCCGCGTCCTCGACACCGCCCGCGAGCAGGGACTCGGCGCCGTGGCCGGGCTCGACCTGGACGCCGCCACCGGACCGGCCCTGACCGCCCTGGGCGACTCCTTCCTCGACGGCATGCGGCTCTGCCTCACCGTCTCGGCCTCACTCGCCCTGCTGGCCGCCCTCGCCTGCGCCGTGCTCCTGCGCCCGGCCGCCGGACCGGTGGCCCCGCAGGCCCCGGCCACCGAGGAGAAGCCGGCCCGCCCGGCCCCGGTCCCGGCGGGCTGAGCGCGGCCGGCCCCGGGGCACCGGCTTTTGGACACCCGACCGCCCCGCCATGCGCGGCACGGCGGGGCGGTCGGGCCGGTGTGGGGCCGGTCCAGGCCGGGCGGCGCCGAACTCCCCGTCCTCGACGCCCGCGACGAAGCCGGCGAAGGAGACGGCGGAAGTGCGCAGCACGGGGCCGCCCGGGTTCAACTCGTGTGCAGCATCAGCCCGATGCCGACCACCATCAGCCCGGCCGCCGCGATGCGCGGTGCGCCGAACCGTTCCTTGAAGAACAGCGTTCCGATGGCCGCTCCGACGATGATCGACGACTCGCGCAGCGCCGCGATCGGAGCCAGGGCGGCCCGCGTCTGGGCCCACAGGACGAGGCCGTACGCCGTCACCGACAGGGCCGCGCCCAGCAGTCCGCGTACGGCGAACGGGCGCAGGGAGGGCAGGAGTCCGGCGCGGCGGCGGTACAGCGCGTAGGCCGGGATGGCCAGCCCCTCCAGGATCATCAGCCAGGCGATGTAGCCGAGCGGGGTGCCCGAGGCGCGCACCCCGACGCCGTCCACCGTGGTGTACCCGGCGATGGCCAGACCGGTCGCGAGGGCGGCCAGCAGCGCCGGCCAGTCGGGGCGCCGGCCGGAACCCCGGATGCCCCAGAGGGCGAGCCCGACGAGCCCCGCCGAGGCCACCGCGACCCCGGCCGTGGCCCAGCCGTCCGGGTGCTCGCCGACGAAGACCGCGGCGAGGACCGTCACCACCAGCGGGGCCGTACCCCGGGCGATCGGGTACATCTGCCCGAAGTCGCCCAGGGTGAACGAGCGCATCAGCAGCAGCATGTACGCCACGTGGAGCCCGGCCGAGACCAGCAGATACGGCCAGGCCCCGGCGGCCGGGAACGGTACGAGGCAGGCGGCGGCCGCGCCGATCAGCAGCCCGCCGCCGGAGATCAGGGTGAACGAGAGGAGCTGGTCCTTGATCGCGTGCGCGATCGCGTTCCAGCTCGCGTGCGTGACCGCCGCGACCAGGACCGCCAGGGCGACCAGCGGGGTCACTCCGACTGCTCGCGCACGTCCACCACGGTGCCGCCGGCGTGCGCGACCAGTGACTTGGGGTCGAGCGGGAAGACGGTGTGCGGGGTGCCCGCCGCCGCCCACACCACGTCGTGGTCCAGCAGCCCGCGGTCGGCCAGCACCCGGGTCCTCGTACGGTGCCCGAAGGGCGGCACGCCCCCGATCGCGTAACCGGTCGTCTCCCGCACCAGCTCGGCGCCGGCCCGCTTGACCTTCCCGGCGCCCAGCTCCGCGCGTACGCGCTCCACGTCGACGCGCGAGGAGCCGTCCATCAGGACCAGCACCGGGACGCCGTCGGCCTCGAAGATCAGGGACTTGACGATCTCGCTGAGCTCGCAGCCGATCGCGGCGGCAGCCTCGGCGGCGGTACGGGTGGCCTCCGGGAACCGGCGGACCTCGACATCGAGGCCCAGTTCCCGCAGGGCCTCGGCGAATCGGGGGTGGGCTTGGGCGGAGGCATCGGAAGTACTCATGCCCCGCACGCTAGCGAAGACGGGCCGGGACGCGCGGCGGTGTTCCACGCGTCGGACCCGCCCCGGGGCGCGTCGGACCCGCCCCGGGGGCAGGGCCGCCCGTCCGCGTCAGGACCCCGCCCGCAGCACCGCCGCGACCACCGGGCCCGCCGCGTCGCCGCCGTGGCCGCCGGACTGGACGACCGCGGCCGCGGCCAGATCGTTGTTGAAGCCGGCGAACCAGCTGTTGGAGGTGGCCTGGCCGTCCACCTCCGCCGAGCCCGTCTTGGCGCCCTTGTCGCCGACGACCGAGGCCATCGCGGCCTTGCCGGTGCCCCAACTCGCGGTCTGGCGCATCATGCTGGTGACCTGCTGGACAACGTACGGGCGCAGCGAGCGGGCGGCGGTGGCGATCGGCCGGTTGTCCAGTTCGCGGTCCACGATGATCGGCTGGCGGAAGGTGCCGGTGCGTGCGGTGGCGGTGATGGACGCCATGTTGAGGGCGTTCATCTGGACCGTTCCCTGGCCGATGTACTGGGCGGCCGCCTCGCCCTGGGTCTCCTCGGGCACGCTGCCGTCGTAGGACACGACGCCGGTCTGCCAGTCCAGGCCGATCCCGAAGACGTCACGGGCCTCCTTGGCCAGCGCCGCGTCGTCCTTCGTGTCGTCGATCAGCTTGATGAAGGCCGTGTTGCAGGACCGGGCGAAACTGGTCGTCAGGGTGCCGCCGGGAATCGAGAAGTCGTCCAGGTTCTTGAAGGTGCGGCCGTAGTACGTCGCGGTCGGCGGGCACTCGATCTTCTGGTCGGCCGAGGCGAGCCCCTTCTCGATCAGCATCGCCGCCGTCACGATCTTCATCGTCGAACCGGGGGCCTGCTTGCCCTGCATCGCCGCGTTGAACCCGGTGGCCGGGTTGTTGGCGACCGCGCGGATGGCGCCCGTGGACGGCTTGACCGCGACGACGGAGGCCTGGCTGAACTTCTTGACGGCCACCTCGGCCGCCGCCTGGGCATCGGCGTCCAGGGTGGTCCGCAGCTTGCCCGGCCGGCCCTTGGCGAGGGTCAGCAGGGTCTTGTCGGGGCTCTTCGCGTCCGCGTTCTCGATCACGGTCTCGATGCCCGCGGTGCCGCCGGCCTTCTCGCCGTACTTCGCGCGCAGCGCGTCCAGGATCGTGCCCAGCGAGGGGTACTTCTCCTTGGTGAGCGGCCTGCCGTCGTGGTCGAGGGCTTCGATCGACGGGGTGGACGCCGCCCCCGTCCGGAGCGTCGCGCCGTCCGTCAGGTCCGGATGGATCACGGCGGGCGCCCAGTCCACCAGGGGCCTGCCGGTGGTCAGTCCGCGCACCACGGTCAGCTCCGAGGAGTACGACCAGGGCTTGGACTTCCCCTCGAAGGAGACGGTCGCCTTCACCGTGTACGGCACCTTCGCGCCGACCGCCGGGCCCGGGGTGATCACCGCGTCGGTGACATGGGCGGTCTCGCGGTAACCGGTGAGGGCCGGTCCGGCCTCGGCCGCGTTGTTGGTGAGCTGGGACGCGGTGTCCGCGTCGCCGTCCGCCCACGCCTTGAGGAACTTCTCCGACGCGTCGTCGATCTCGGCCTTGGTGACCGGGCCCGTCTTCACCTCGGCGGACGCGGACCTGCTGTCCGTACCGCCGCCGCCCCCGCCGTTCAGCCCGTCCAGGACGTTGTACGCCCCGTATCCGACGCCGCCGACCACGACCGCGAACACTCCGCCGACTATCGCAACCTTCGCTCCACTGCGCATTGCTGCAGTCCCCCTCCCCAGGAGTCCCCCTTGAACGTGTTCAAGGGGATGCTGCTCGGCACCCTACGGGACGGTGGTGAAGGCGGGGACAGTTGTTATCGGAACGCGATACGTGCGGCCCGGGCCGGCCGGTCGTACCCGAATCCCCTGTCGTGCGCCGTGACGCGGCGTAATGTGTGCCAACGGTGACTGACTATTACTCGACCGTTGCTCGGGGAGGGCCTGATGGTTGCGGACATGATCGGTACCTGGGTGGAGGGCTGGGCCGTGTCACGACGGACGCCCCCACCGGTCGCGAAGCCCTGGGGCCACTTCGTCGAAGTGGCCGGCGACCCCGCCGAAGTGGGGCGCCACGTCCTGCCGGTGGCCGATGAGGCACTGGTCCGCAGCGCCGCCGCCTCCGTGACCCTGCCGCGGACCTGGATGAAGATGCCGGCGGAACCCGGGGAACTCGAACCGTGGCTGCCGAGGGGCTGGCGGGTGGCCTGGGCGGACACCGGGCACCTGATGGCCATCGACCTGGCCGCCACCGGGCCGGTGGCGCCCGACGGATACACCGCCACCGTGGAGACCGTCGGCTCCGTCGTCCACGTCCGGGTGCTGGACGCGCTCGGCGAACAGGCGGCCAAGGGACAGATGGCGATGCTCGGAGAGGACGCGGTGGTGGACCGGGTGGGGACCGAGGAACCCCATCGGCGGCGCGGGCTGGGCCGGTTCCTGATGCGCGTGCTCGTCGACCACGCCCTGGAGCGGGGCGCGGCCCGGGGTGTACTCGGCGCGACCGACGCCGGACGGGCGCTGTACGAGACGCTGGGCTGGAAGAAGCACGCGACGCTGGCGGAGTGCGTCTACCGGGCGTGAGAACGACCGGGGCCGGGACGTGGGAGCACCCGCAGGACGGGTGGCCGGTGAACCACCGAGGGGCCGCGGTCGACGACCGCGGCCCCTCGGTGTTCCTGCCCGGCTAGATCCAGGTGTCCAGCCACATCCGCTCGCGCCACGACCCGTCCGGGATCGGCGTGCCCGTGTAGATCGGCCAGAAGTAGACGAAGTTCCAGATGATCAGCAGGACCAGGACGCCCGCCCCGATCGCGCCCAGCGTCCGCCGCCGCTCGCCCGTCGGATCGCCGGGACTCAGGCCCAGTTCCTGCCCGGTCCCCGTACCGGCCGCCGGGCCCAGCATCGCGCCGATCATCATCGTCACCGCCAGACACAGGAACGGCACGAACACGACCGCGTAGAAGAGGAAGATCGTCCGCTCCTGGTAGAGGAACCAGGGCAGCCAGCCCGCCGCCACGCCGCAGACGATCGCCCCCGCCCGCCAGTCGCGCCGGAAGAACCACCGCCACAGCACGTACACCAGGGCGAAGCACGCCGCCCACCACAGCAGCGGCGTCCCGATGGCCAGCACCTCGCGCGAGCACTTGCCGGTCGCCGACGCCGCGCAGCCCTGCTGCTCCTCCCAGAAGTACGAGACCGGCCGGCCCAGCACGATCCAGCTCCACGGATTGGACTGGTAGGTGTGGCCGGACGTCAGGTTCACATGGAATTCGTAGACCTGGTACTCGTAGTGCCACAGGCTGCGCAGCCAGTCCGGCAGCCAGGTCCAGTCGCCGCCCCGGCCGTCGGTCTGCGCCCAGTTCCGGTAGTAGCCCTTGCCGGTGACGATCCAGCCGGTCCAGGAGACGAGGTACGTGAGGATCGCGACCGGGACCGTCGAGACGAACGCCGGCAGCAGGTCCCGCATCAGCACCGCCGTGTACGGGCGGACCGCACCTGCGGTCCGGCGCGCACCGACGTCCCACAGCACCGTCATCAGGCCGAAGCCGACCATGATGTACAGGCCGTTCCACTTGGTGGCGAAGGCCAGCCCGAGCATCAGGCCCGCGGTGATCCGCCAGGGCCGCCAGCCGAGCCGCAGATTCTCCGCGACCTCCGCGTCGGGGCGCAGCACCCCTTCCTCGTCGACCGGCAGCGCCGCGGCCAGTCTGCGCCGGGCCCAGTCGCGGTCGATCAGCAGCGCACCGAACGCCGCCAGCACGAAGAACATCAGCACCAGGTCGAGCAGCGCGGTGCGGCTCATCACGAAATGCAGACCGTCGACGGTGAGCAGGGCGCCCGCCAGGCAGCCCAGGAACGTCGAGCGGAACAGCCGCCGGCCGATCCGGCACAGCATCAGCACCGACAGCGTGCCGAGCACCGCCACCATGAACCGCCAGCCGAACGGCGTGAACCCGAAGAAGTGCTCACCGAGCCCGATGATCCACTTGCCGACCGGCGGGTGCACCACGTAGCCCGGGTCCACCGGGACGTCCACCTTCGACGGGTCCGCGAGGATCAGCTTGTCGATGTCCTTGGGCCAGTCGCCCTCGTACCCCTGGTTGATCAGGGCCCAGGAGTCCTTGGCGTAGTACGTCTCGTCGAATATCAGCGCGTGCGGGCTGCCCAGATTCCAGAACCGCAGCACCCCCGCGACCAGCGCCACGAGCAGCGGACCGCCCCACGCCGACCACCGCACCAGGCGCTCTGCCGCCGGCGGGGAGATCCCGAGCACCGCCCACAACTGGATGCCGGGCCTGGTGTACGGCGGGACGAGCCGCTCGCGCAGCCCGATCCCGGGCCGGGGCGAATGGCCGAAGCGGCGCAGCCGCTGCTGCCAGGAGGCCGGATCTTCGCCGTGCGGTTCCCCGGCGTCTTGGCCCTGTCGGGCTTCGGGCGCAGTACTCGTCACCGCGCCATCGTAGGGAACACATCTGTGCGGGCGCCCCTCCCGGCAAGCCTTGCCCGTCGCGCCGCCCAGCACGCACGCTCGCGGCGTTGGACGAAAGCCCCGGTAGCGCCGCTACCGGGGCTTTCGTCCGCCTTGCGATCGCACGCACCGGACGACGCTCCTTCCGGGCAAGCATTGCCGGTCACGGCACCAGCGCTGTCGCCCGTGCTGGGAGGATGGCTCTTGTGACTGGAACGACTGGAACGCTGGTACTCGCAGGAACCCCCATCGGCGATGTGGCGGACGCCCCGCCGCGGCTCGCCGCCGAGCTGGAGACGGCGGACGTCGTCGCCGCCGAGGACACCCGCAGGCTGCGCCGCCTCACCCAGGCGCTCGGCATCCACACCACGGGGCGGGTCGTCTCCTACTTCGAGGGCAACGAGTCGGCCCGTACGCCCGAACTCGTCGAGGCACTGACCGGCGGCGCCCGCGTGCTGCTGGTCACGGACGCCGGGATGCCGTCCGTCTCGGACCCCGGCTACCGGCTGGTGGCCGCCGCCGTAGAGAAGGACATCAAGGTCACCGCGGTGCCCGGCCCGTCCGCCGTGCTCACCGCGCTCGCCCTGTCCGCGCTGCCCGTCGACCGCTTCTGCTTCGAGGGCTTCCTGCCGCGCAAGGCGGGCGAACGGCTCGGCCGGCTCCGGGAGGTCGCCGACGAGCGCCGCACCATGGTCTTCTTCGAGGCCCCGCACCGCCTCGACGACACCCTCGCCGCGATGGCCGAAATCTTCGGTGCCGACCGCCGGGCGGCCGTGTGCCGGGAGCTGACCAAGACCTACGAGGAAGTGAAGCGCGGCCCGCTGGGCGAACTGGCCGTCTGGGCGGCCGAAGGCGTACGCGGCGAGATCACCGTCGTCGTCGAGGGCGCGGCCGACTCCGGACCCGGGGAACTGGACGCCGAGGAGCTGGTACGCAGGGTGCGGGTGCGCGAGGAGGCGGGGGAGCGGCGCAAGGAGGCCATCGCCGCGGTCGCCGCGGACACGGGTCTGCCCAAGCGCGAAGTGTTCGACGCGGTCGTCGCGGCAAAGAATGCGGAGCGGGCCGCCCCCGGGAAGGGCAAAGGACTATCGTGAAAAGCAAAGCGAGAGCCGCGCACCGGGCTTTTCTGCCACGAGATGGCCAAAAGCGCTCCAACAGTCGGCAGGGCCCGATGCGCTCCTGCCGGTAAGGGCGTCCACTGGTCAGGGACGCATTCTCCGGACCGTTTGTCCGGAGTGCCTGTCCGGCGGACAAAGGGAGCGGGCATGAGTGAGATCGCAGAAACCACCGCGCACGAGGCGTACGCATTCGCCTGCATGAGGTGTGGACACGGCTGGGAACAGGCCTTCGAGATAGAGCACCACGTCGACGGCTCCAACAACGCATTCGTCATCTACAAGGCGGACGGGGAGCAGGTGCCCTCACCCCTTTCCCGGCCCACTTGCACGAACTGCGGCGGACACGTGGTCCGGATCATGCGGGCCGGCCGGGTCTCGACCGTCCAGCAGCTGCTCCACAACCCCAAGCCGGCGCGGCCGGCGATCCAGGACGGCGAGGCCGTGGCCGCCGCCCCCGCGGGCACCGGACACCACTGGCACCTGTCCGACCTGCTGCACCCGTTCCACCGGAAGTAGTCACCCCCTCCGCCGACGGCCGGCACCCCGTCCGCCGACGGCGGGCACCCCTTCCGCCGGAGGCGGGCACCCGGCTCCCCGCGGGCCGGGCCGACCGGCGGGTCCTCGTACGATCGTCGTCATGAGCCGTACCGAAGCCCCGCCGCTGCCCGAACCCCTCCGGGTACCGGTCGCCGATTCGCACACCCACCTGGACATGCAGGACGCGACCGTCGAGGAGGGCCTCGCGAGGGCCGCCGCGGTCAATGTGACCACCGTGGTCCAGGTGGGATGCGACGTGGCCGGTTCGCGGTGGGCCGCCGAGACCGCCGCCGCGCACCCGAACGTGCACGCGGCGGTCGCCCTGCACCCCAACGAGGCACCGCGCATCGTGCACGGCGACCCCGACGGCCGGTCGCGCCAGGGCGCGCGGGAGGGCGGCGGGCAGGCGGCGCTGCACGAGGCACTCGCGGAGATCGACGCGCTGGCCGCGCTCGACCACGTACGCGGTGTCGGCGAGACCGGACTGGACTACTTCCGTACCGGCCCCGAGGGCATGGCCGCCCAGGAGGAGTCCTTCCGGGCGCACATCGAGATCGCCAAACGGCACGGCAAGGCGCTGGTCATCCACGACCGCGAGGCGCACGCGGACGTCCTGCGGATCCTCGCGGACGCCGGCGCCCCGGAACGCACCGTGTTCCACTGCTACTCCGGCGACGCCGACATGGCCCGGATCTGCGCGGACGCCGGGTACTTCATGTCCTTCGCCGGCAATGTCACCTTCAAGAACGCCCAGCCGCTGCGGGACGCCCTGGCCGTCGCCCCGACGGAACTGGTGCTGGTCGAGACGGACGCCCCGTTCCTGACCCCGGCCCCGTACCGGGGGCGCCCCAACGCGCCCTACCTCGTCCCCGTCACCCTGCGCGCCATGGCGGCGGTGAAGGGCCTGGACGAGGACACCCTCGCGTCGGCCGTCTTCGACAACACCGCCAGGGCCTTCGACTACTGACCGCGGCGGCCGCCGCCGTAGGCTTACCGGGTGAGCACCACTGAGCCCGACGCCCTCCTGGGCCCCGCAGACATCCGCGAGCTGGCCGCCGAGCTGGGCGTACGCCCGACCAAGCAGCGCGGCCAGAACTTCGTCATCGACGCCAATACGGTCCGCCGGATCGTGCGGACGGCGGAGGTCCGGCCGGACGACGTCGTCGTCGAGGTCGGCCCGGGGCTCGGCTCGCTGACCCTGGCGCTGCTGGAGGCGGCGGACCGGGTCGTCGCCGTCGAGATCGACGACGTGCTGGCGGGCGCGCTGCCGGCCACCGTCGCCGCGCGGATGCCGGGGCGGGCCGACCGGTTCGCCCTGGTGCACTCCGACGCGATGCTGGTCCGGGAGCTGCCCGGGCCGGCGCCGACCGCACTGGTCGCGAACCTTCCGTACAACGTCGCCGTGCCGGTCCTGCTGACGATGCTGGAGCGCTTCCCGTCCATCGAGCGCACCCTCGTCATGGTCCAGGCCGAGGTCGCCGACCGGCTGGCCGCACGGCCGGGCAACAAGGTCTACGGCGTGCCGTCGGTGAAGGCCAACTGGTACGCGGACGTCAAGCGGGCCGGCTCCATCGGCCGCAACGTCTTCTGGCCCGCCCCGAACGTCGATTCCGGCCTGGTCTCCCTGGTCCGGCGCACCGAGCCGATCGCGACGAGCGCGAGCCGGACCGAGGTCTTCGCGGTCGTCGACGCCGCCTTCGCCCAGCGCCGCAAGACCCTGCGGGCCGCCCTGGCCGGCTGGGCCGGCTCCGCACCCGCCGCCGAGGCGGCCCTGGTCGCCGCCGGGATCTCCCCGCAGGCCCGCGGTGAGTCGCTGACCGTCGAGGAGTTCGCCGCCATCGCCGAGAACAAGCCCGCCGGGGCTGCCGGGAACGAGCCCGCCGGGAGTGGCGAGTGAGCATCACCGTCCGCGTACCCGCCAAGGTCAACGTCCAGCTCGCGGTCGGCGCCCCGCGCCCCGACGGCTTCCACGACCTGGCCAATGTCTTCCTCGCCGTCGGCCTGTACGACGAGGTCACCGTCACCCCCGCCGACGAACTGCGGATCACCTGCTCCGGCCCGGACGCCGCCCAGGTACCGCTGGACGCGAGCAACCTCGCCGCCCGCGCCGCGATCGCGCTGGCCGAGCGGCACGGCATCGCACCCGATGTGCACATCCACATCGCCAAGGACATCCCCGTCGCCGGAGGCATGGCGGGCGGCAGCGCCGACGGCGCGGCCGCACTGCTGGCCTGCGACGCCCTCTGGTCCACCGGCGCCACCCGGGACGAGCTCCTCGCGATCTGCGCCGAGCTGGGCAGCGACGTCCCGTTCAGCCTGGTCGGCGGCGCCGCCCTCGGCACCGGACGCGGCGAGCGGCTCACCCCGGTCGAGGTCGGCTCCACCTTCCACTGGGTCTTCGCGGTCGCCGACGGCGGGCTCTCCACCCCGGCCGTCTACGGCGAGTTCGACCGGCTGACGGCGAACACCGAAGTCCCCGCCCCCGAGGCCTCCCCGGCGCTCCTGGCCGCCCTGCGCACCGGTGCCCCGGCGGCGCTCGCCGAGGCGCTCTCCAACGACCTCCAGCCCGCCGCACTCTCCCTGCGCCCCTCACTCGCCGACACCCTCGCCGCGGGCACCGCGGCCGGCGCCCTGGCCGCCCTCGTCTCCGGCTCCGGACCGACCACCGCGTTCCTGGTGGCGGACGAGGAGTCGGCCCGGAAGGTCGCCGAGGCCCTGCTCGCCTCCGGCACCTGCCGCAACGCACGGACGGCGGTGTCCCCGGCGCCCGGAGCCACGGTCGTCTGACGGCGCCTGCCGCCACCGGCCGTAGTGACAGCGGCAGGCAGCGACGCGTACCTCGTCCACCACCACGCGATTTTGTGCAGGTCACGGTTCGCCTACTCGTCCTCCCGGCGTGAGCCCGCGCACAGGAAGCTGTACGCACAGGAAAATGCACGTTCGGGGTGCCGGGAGGGCAAGGCACCCGCGAGTCCCCGTCTCCGGGGCCCCGTACCCTGGGAAGTCGATCGATCCCCCGGGGCAGGAGTGAAATGGCCGTCAATCTGGTCAATGTCGAGCAGGTCAGCAAGGTGTACGGCACCCGTGCCCTGCTCGACGGCGTGTCCCTCGGAGTGTCCGAGGGGGACCGGATCGGGGTCGTGGGCCGCAACGGTGACGGCAAGACGACGCTCATCCGGATGCTCGCCAAGCTGGAGGAGGCGGACAGCGGACGTGTCACCCACAACGGCGGGCTGCGGCTCGGTGTCCTGACCCAGCACGATTCGCTCGACCCGCAGGCGACCATCCGCCACGAGGTGATCGGCGACCTCGCCGACCACGAGTGGGCGGGCAGCGCCAAGATCCGCGACGTACTCACCGGACTCTTCGGCGGCCTCGCGCTGCCCGGCTTCGAGCACGGCCTGGACACCGTCATCGCGCCGCTCTCCGGTGGCGAGCGGCGCCGGATCGCGCTGGCCAAGCTGCTCATCGCCGAACAGGACCTGATCGTCCTCGACGAGCCGACCAACCACCTCGACGTCGAGGGCATCTCCTGGCTGGCCGGCCACCTGCGGGCCCGCCGCTCCGCGCTCGTCTGCGTGACCCACGACCGCTGGTTCCTCGACCAGGTCTGCACCCGCATGTGGGACGTCCAGCGCGGCACCGTCCACGAGTACGAGGGCGGCTACAGCGACTACGTCTTCGCGCGGGCCGAGCGGGAGCGAATCGCCGCGACCGAGGAGTCCAAGCGGCAGAACCTGATGCGCAAGGAGCTGGCCTGGCTGCGCCGCGGCGCCCCCGCCCGCACCTCCAAGCCCCGCTACCGCATCGAGGCGGCCAACGAGCTGATCGCCGATGTGCCGCCGCCGCGCGACACCAGCGAGCTGATGAAGTTCGCCAACGCCCGGCTCGGCAAGACCGTCTTCGACCTGGAGGACGTGACCGTCCAGGCGGGCCCCAAGACGCTGCTCACCCACCTCACCTGGCAGCTCGGCCCCGGTGACCGGATCGGTCTGGTCGGGGTCAACGGCGCGGGCAAGACCTCGCTGCTGCGGGCGCTGGCCGAGGCGGCCCGCACCCAGGGCGACGCACAGCCCGCCGCCGGGAAGGTCGTCGTCGGCAAGACCGTCAAGCTGGCCTACCTCTCCCAGGAGGTCCACGAGCTGAACCCGAACCTGCGGGTCCTGGAGGCCGTCCAGCAGGTACGGGACCGGGTCGACCTCGGCAAGGGCCGCGAGATGACCGCGGGCCAGCTCTGCGAGCAGTTCGGCTTCTCGAAGGAGAAGCAGTGGACCCCGGTCGGCGACCTCTCCGGCGGTGAGCGGCGCCGGCTCCAGATCCTGCGCCTGCTGATGGACGAGCCGAACGTCCTCTTCCTCGACGAGCCCACCAACGACCTCGACATCGAGACCCTGACCCAGCTGGAGGACCTCCTCGACGGCTGGCCCGGATCGATGATCGTGATCTCCCACGACCGGTTCTTCATCGAGCGGACCACGGACCGGGTGATGGCGCTGCTCGGCGACCGCACGCTGCGGATGCTGCCGCGCGGGATCGACGAGTACCTGGAGCGCAGGCAGCGGATGGAGGAGGCGGCCACGCCCTCCGCCGCACCCGCGCCGGCCGCCAAGGAGAGCGCCCCGGCCGCGGCGGTCTCCCCGCAGGCCGCCCGTGCAGCGAAGAAGGAGCTCCAGAAGGTCGAGCGGCAGCTCGACAAGATGTCGACGCGGGAGACCACCCTGCACGCGCAGATCGCGGAGCACGCCACGGACTTCGAGAAGGTGGCGAAGCTCGACGCCGAACTGCGCGAACTGGTCGCCGAGCGCGACGAGTTGGAGATGCGCTGGCTGGAACTCGCCGAGGACGCCTGATCGTCACGGTGCGTCAGGTGTGACTGCTGGGGCTGGTGGGGCGGGTGATACAAAGAAACCCTGCCCGGCGCGGAAGCCGGAGAGGTCCGCACGAAGGGGGACGTGCTGATGACGCAGCCGCCCGGCCGGCAACCGCCGCAGGGAGGTTTCGGGGCTCCGTACGAACCGCGGCCCGGCCAGTACGGTCAGCCTCCGCAGGCATATGGGCAGCCTCCGCAGGCGTACGGGCAGCAGATGCCGGGGGGTCACGGCGGGCCCGGATACGGCTATCCGCAGCCCCAGCCGCAGCCGCAGCCCCAGCCCACCGGCGGGACCGGTCCTGGTGGCGGGCGTTTCAAGGGGAAGCCCGCGGTCGTGGTCGCCGTCGGGCTCGCGGTCTGTCTGATCGTGGGCGGCGGTGTCTGGTTCGCCACGAGCGGGGGCGACGGCGAGAAGAAGCCCGTCGCCCAGCACAGCACCGCCGGGCCGCCGAGCCCCCCGCCCCCCACCGGTGACGGCAAGGGGCAGGCGGTCGTGGACCACGAGACCGCCGAGAAGATCAACGCCGGGCGCAAGTCCGGTGAGGCGAAGGTCCTCTGGATCCAGAAGAACGGGGTCGACCTGCCGCGCAACGGCGCCGACGCGTACGGTCCCTGGATTGTCGGCGACACCGTGGTCAAGGCCATGTACCGGACGGTGTCCGGCTATTCGGTCAAGGACGGCGCACGGAAGTGGAGCCTGCGTCTGCCGTCCGACGTCTGCGCCGCCCCCACGCGGTCGACCGCCGACGGCAAGATCGTGATCGGGATCGAGAGCGGCACCGCGAGCGACGCGCCCTGCGAAAGCCTCCAGATGGTCGACCTCACCACCGGCAGGGCGGGCTGGCGCAAGTCGTACGAGCGGCCCGGCGCCTGGGACGGGCTCTCCGATGTGGCGATGGCGATCAACGGAGATGTTGTGACCGTGGGGCGGACCAGCCGGACGGACGCCTTCCGAGTCCGTGACGGCAAGGCGCTGTGGGGCAAACTGCCGGGGAACTGCCAGCCGTTCGGCTTCGCGAGCGGACCGCTGGGGATCGCCGCGGCCAGCTGCCAGACGGCGGCCGACGACCACAAGGAACAACTGGTGCAGCGGATCGACCCGGTCACCGGCAAGGTCCGGTGGACGTACAAGGTCAAGAAGGGCTGGCAGGTCGACCAGTTCTACTCGGTCAGTCCGCTGGTCGTCTCCCTGCGGAAGGGGGAGAAGGGCTGGGCCGTCGCGGTGCTCGACGACGACGGCACGTACCGGTCCCAGCTGTTCGGCGGCGGCGGCGACTACGCGGCGCAGTGCGGTGGCGACGTGCTCACCCGGGGCAAGAACGTCGACAACTGCCTGGGGGTCGCGGCCGACGCGGACACCTTCTACCTGGCCACGAAGCCCGAGTTCGTCGGCTCCGACATGACCAACGCGGTCGTTGCCTTCGATCTGGACACCGGCAAGTCCAAGTGGAAGGTCCCGGCGCCCGCCGGGCAGACCCTGATGCCGATGCGGGTGGAGGGCGGCAGGGCGCTGATCTACATGGGCGCGACCAAGGGCAAGGGCGGCGGCATCATGTCGCTCTCCCCGACGGGCGGCACTCTCCGGCCCCTCCTGCGGCATCCGGCGTCGGGGGCCGAGGTGGAGCGTGGCTTCTCCCTGCCCCGTGTCGGGTACGCGAACGGGCGCTCCCTGCTCATGCACGCCTTCGTCAGCGGGATCAACGACGAGGAGGAGATCGCGATGAAGACCATGGTCTCCTTCGGCGGCTGACCGACCCGGTGGCCGAAAAGACGTGGGTGGTACAAAGAAGCCCCGCTCGACAGCCGTAACACCGCGGGATCCATGCCCGATTCGCTCCTTTCCGGGGAGTCCAGGGGTTTCAGCCCCGTGGCGTTCCGCGGAATCGCGGGGGAGACCGGACCGGGCACCGGACCGCACGAAGGGGGACGTGCTGATGACCCAGCCGCCCGGCCAGCAACCGCCGCAGGGAGGCTTCGGGGCTCCGTACGAACCACAGCCCGGCCAGTACGGGCCACCGGCCCAGCCGCCGACGCCACCGCGGGCCCAGCCGCCGACGCAGCCTTCGGGGCAGGTCGCCGGCCCGTACGGCACGCAGCCGCCCAGTCCGTTCGGGCCGCCGCCGGCCCAGCCGCCCGGCCCCCACGGGCCGCCGCCCGGTCCGTACAACGCGCCCGCGCAGCCCGGGCTTTACGGCGCACCGACGCAGCCCGGCCCGTACGGCGTGCCGGCGTCGCCGGGGTCCGGTGGCCCCGCGGGCAGTGGTGGTGGCGGGTTCTTCCGGGGCAGGCGGGGCGCGGTCGTCGGTGCCGTGCTCGCCGTGGCGCTGCTGGCCGGCGGTGGTGTCTGGCTGGCGACGAGCGGGAGCGACGCGAAGAAGCCCACGGCGAAGACGAGCGCCGACCCCGCGCCGGGCCCCTCCACCGACGAGAAGTCCAAGGGCAAGGAGAAGGACCCGGGACCGGGCGCCCTGCGCGCGGAGGCCGACGGGATCAACGCCAAGCGCAAGGACGGCGAGGCGAAGGTCCAGTGGCTCCAGGAGGGCGGCGTCGACCTGCCCCGCAACGGCGAGAGCGTGTACGGCCCCTGGTTCGTCGGCGGCACCGTCGTCAAGGCGATGTTCCACACCGTGTCCGGCTATTCGGTCACCGACGGCAGCGAGAAGTGGAGCCTGCGCCTGCCGGGCAGGCTGTGCGGGGCCCCCTCGCAGACCACCGCCGACGGCAGGATCGTCTTCGGGGTGCAGACCGGCAGCGGCAGCGCGGCGGAGTGCAACGGCCTCCAGATGGCCGACCTCACGACCGGCAAGGCCGGCTGGTACAAGACCTTCGAGCGGCAGGGCACCTGGGACCTGCTCTCCGACATCGCGATGGCGATCAACGGCGACACCGTGACCGTCGGGCGCAAGACCAGGACGGACGCCTTCCGGGTCAGCGACGGCAAGGTGCTCTTCGGGAAACTGCCGGGCAACTGCCAGCCGTTCGGCTTCGCGAGCGGACCGCTGGGGATCGCCGCGGCCAGCTGCCAGACGGCGGCCGACGACCACAAGGAACAACTGGTGGAACGGATCGACCCGGCCAGCGGGAAGGTCCTGTGGAAGTACGAGGTCAAGAAGGGCTGGGAGGTCTCGCAGTTCTACTCGGTCAGCCCGCTGGTCGTCTCCCTGAAGAAGGGACAGGACTGGGCCATCGTCATGCTCAACGCGGACGGCACCTACCGCTCCCAGCTGGTCGGCGGCACCGAGAACTACCGGGTGGAGTGCGACACCGATCTCATCACCGGCGGCGGGAACCTCGACAACTGCCTCGGGGTGGCAACCGACGACCGGACGGTCTACCTGGCGACCAAGCTCGGCGAGTCCGACACCACCACCCCCAACAAGGTCGTCGCCTTCGACGTGAGCACCGGTCGGGTCAAATGGAAGGCCGACGCCCCGGCCGGGCAGACCATGATGCCGATGCGGGTGGAGGACGGCCGGCTGCTGGTGTTCGTGGAGTCGTCGACGGACCGGGCCGGCGCCATCGCGTCGCTGCCGCCGACCGGTGGCGCACCGCGGCTGCTGCTGCGGCACCCGGTCGCGGGGGTACGGACCGAGCGCTCGCTCTTCCAGCCCCGGGTCGCCTACGTGAACGGCCGCTCCCTCCTGATGAGTACGAGCATCAGCGGGGTCGAGGACGGGGACGAGCAGCGGGCCAAGTCGATGGAGATGTTCGGCAACTGACGGACACCGAGGCGTAACGGAGGCATCACGGGGCGGTTCTCCCTTGGGAACAGGGGGTGGACCGCCCCGGTGCGCGGGGTCTCGCGGGTGGTACAAAGAAGCCCCGCTCGACTGACGTAACACTGCGGGATCCATGCCTGATTCGCTCCTTTCCGGGAAGTTCAGGGGGTTTTCGGCCCCGTTGTGTTCCACGGAATCGCGGGGGAGACCGGACCGGGCACCGGACCGCACGAAGGGGGACGTGCTGATGACCCAGCCGCCCAGCCAGCAACCGCCGCAGGGAGGCTTCGGCGCGCCGCAGGAGCCGCCGCCGGGAAGTCCTCAGCCGCCCCAGGGCCCGCCGCAGACCCCGCCGCAGGCCCCGCCGCCCACCCAGCCGGGCTACGGCTTTCCGCAGGCACCCGGCCAACCGCCGGGCCAGGCACCCGGCTACGGCTACCCGCAGCAGCCGGGCCAGCAGCCGGGTCCGTACGGCCAGCAGCAGCCGGGCCCCTACGCCCAGCAGCCGGGTCCGTACGCCCAGCAGCAGCCCGGCCCCTACGGGCAGCAGCCGGGTCCGTACGGTCAGCAGCAGCAGCCCGGTTACGGCTACCCGCAGCAGCAGTACCCCGGCGCCCCCGCCCCGAGCGGTCCCGGCGGCGGTCCCTCCAAGCGCAAGCCCGCGATCATCATCGGTGCCGCGGCCGCCGCGCTCCTGGTGATCGGCGGCGGCATCTTCGTCGCCACGAGCGGGGGCGACGACGACAAGAAGCCCGTCGCCAAGGAGAGCGGGGACGCGAAGCCGAGCAGTTCGCCCTCCGTCAACGAGGGCAACGGGAACGGCGACGGCGACGGCCGCGAGGGCGACGACGACCTCAACGCCGGGCGCAAGGCCGGCGAGGCGAAGGTCCTCTGGCTCCAGAAGAACGACATCGACCTGCCGCGCAACGGCTCCGACGTGTACGGCCCCTGGGTGGTCGGCGACACGATCGTGAAGGGCATGTACCGCTCGATCTCCGGCTACTCGGTCGCCGACGGCAAGCAGAAGTGGACCCTCAAGCTGCCCGCCGACCTGTGCGCGGCGCCCGCCCAGCCCGCGGCCAACGGCAAGATCGTCATCGGGGTCAAGAACGGCACCACCGACAAGGCGAACTGCGCCGATCTCCAGATGATCGACCTCGCCACGGGCAAGACCGGCTGGAAGAAGTCGATCAAGAAGAACGGCACCTGGGACTTCCTGTCGGACATCTCGCTGGCCATCAGCGGCGACACCGTGACGGTCGGGCGCACCGGGAACTCCAACGCCTACCGGGTCAGTGACGGCAAGGAGCTGTTCGGCAAGCCGTCGGGCATCTGCCAGCCGTTCGCCTTCGCCGGCGGGGCCAAGCTGATCGCCGCCTCCAGCTGCCGCACCGACGACGTCGACAACCCGCAGCACCAGATCCAGCAGCTCGACCCGAACACGGGCAAGGCCATGTGGACCTACCGGCCCAAGCGCGGCTGGGAGATCGACAAGGTCTACTCGGTCAGCCCGCTGGTGGTCTCGCTGAAGAAGGACAAGGAGTGGAGCGTCCTCGCGCTGAAGGAGAACGGTGCGTTCCGCACCGGCATCACCAGCGACAAGGGTGACAAGTTCGCCCCGGACTGCGGCAGCGCCTTCGCCATCTTCGGCAAGTCCCTCGACGGCTGCACCGGGGTCGCCGCCGACGCCAACACCTTCTACATGGCGACCGCGCCGGACTCCAGCGGCAGCGCCCGCACCAACAAGGTCGTCGCGTTCGACCTGAACACCGGCAAGTCCAAGTGGAAGGCGGCCGCCCCGGCCGAGCGCACGGTGAAGCCGCTGCGCATGGAGGGCGGCAATGTGCTGCTCTACGTGGAGACCGCCTACGAGAAGGGCGGCGGCATCGCCACCCTCGCACCGACCGGCGGCACCCCCCGGATGCTGCTGCAGCACCCCGCGTCGACGTCCATGATCGAGCGCGACTTCTACAACATGAAGGTCCTCTACGCGGGCGGCCGTTCGTTCATCGCGAGCGGCCGGGTCAGCGCCAGGAACGACAAGGAAGAGCTGGAGACGAAGACCATGATGGCCTTCGGTAACTGACGGCTCACGAGGCCCCTCGACGGCAGACCGGCCGTCGGAGCCCCACGGCTCATGACCGGCAGCGGTCGGCGCACGACCGACCGCTGCCGGACCCGTCCCACCGACTCCCTTTCCCCCAGAGGTACGTACGCCATGACGCAGCCGCCCCAGCCGCCCAACGATCCGCCCCAGGGCGGATTCGGTGCCCCGCAGGACCCCCCGCCGGGTGGGTTCGGTGCCCCGCAG
>NZ_JBCEWQ010000084.1:0-37036 GCF_038448545.1 Streptomyces sp. CLV115 | reverse complement strand
GCCCCTCCCCCACCACGGCCCGTCCTCACCGGCCGAGCACCCGCAACCGGCCCGCCCCGACACACCCCGCAGCGCACCGCACGCGCGTTCGATCTCACCGAATTGCCGCTCTCCCCTGTCGCACCGCGATGCGACGGCCGCTCGTATCCCACTCGCCCACGCGCGAATCATCGAGTACCCTCTTGATAGATGATCGATCATTGCTCAAACGATGAGCGGAGGAGAGTTGAGTTGTCACTCCCCATGAACCCCACAACCCCCCGGCCCTCCGGAGTGACCAGGCCGGGCTTCTCGCTGGAGCGGGTTCCCCTGCATGAACGCGTGCGTACATTCGTCCTCGAAGGCCTGGTGGCCGGCCGCTGGGAGCCCGGAGACCGCATCGTCGAGCGCCGGATCGCGATCGAGCTGGGCATCAGCCAGGCACCGGTGCGCGAGGCACTGCGCGAGCTGGAGACCATGGAGCTCGTGACCTCCACGCCCAACAAGGGCGTCCGAGTAAGAGAGCTGACTTTGGATCAGCTCCGGGATGTGTACCTTGTGCGCGCCTCCCTGGAGCGCCGCGCGGTCACGCTGGCCGCCCCCCGGCTGGCCGGGAACGCCGCCGCACTGGATCAACACCTGCTCGCGATGCGCCGCGCGGCGGTCGAGGGGGACGTCGACGGCCAGGCCCTGCACGGCGTGGCCTTCCACCGCGCCATCGTCCACGCATGCGGAAATCCTGTACTCATCCGGCACTGGGACTGGCTGGGTGTGGAGGCATGGACCCGCCTCTCCCTGCGGTGGTTGCGCACAGAACTGCACGACAATGTGGAGGATCACGAGGAGATCGCCGAAGGCCTGCTCCGCGGCGACCCGCACCTGGGACGTCTCATGGAACTCCACGTCATGGACTACGCACACGAATCAGGAGTTGCCTGACGCCGAGGACCCCGGTTCCCCGGCGCGCCTGATACTGCGCGTCGCCTTGGAACCATTTGATCGATCATTGAACATTACTGGTCTGAAGCCGCTGCCACTGCGGCCTGACAAGGACCCGCCGCTGCCAAGACGGCCTGACAGAGAAGAGATGAGCTGCCGTGTCCGTAACGGAGCCCTGCCACCTGATCTCGACCGCCGAACCGGCCGGCGATGCCCGTCGGACCGCCCGTGGTCCGGGAGCGCCGAACGGGGAGCAACACGTGGCGCTGCTGACCCGCATTCGAGGACCGCGCGATCTCGACCGGCTCACGTCCGGACAGCTGACCGCACTGGCCCAGGAGATCCGGTCCTTCCTTGTGACCGAGGTCTGCAAGACGGGCGGCCACCTCGGGCCCAACCTCGGTGTCGTGGAACTCACCGTCGCGCTGCACCGGGTCTTCGACTCGCCACGCGACCGCATCCTCTTCGACACCGGCCACCAGAGCTACGTCCACAAGCTGCTCACCGGCCGCCAGGACTTCTCCCGGCTGCGGATGAAGGGCGGCCTGTCCGGCTACCCGTCGCGCGCCGAGTCCGAGCACGACGTGATCGAGAACTCGCACGCCTCCACCGTGCTCTCGTACGCCGACGGCCTGGCCAAGGCCAACCAGCTGCTGGGCAGGGACGCCCCGGTCGTCGCGGTGATCGGTGACGGCGCCCTCACCGGTGGCATGGCCTGGGAGGCGCTCAACAACATCGCCGAGGCCAAGGACCGCCCGGTCGTCATCGTCGTGAACGACAACGAACGCTCCTACTCGCCCACCATCGGCGGCCTGGCCAACCACCTCGCCACCCTGCGCACCACGAAGGGCTACGAGCGTTTCCTGTCCTGGGGCAAGGACGCCCTCCAGCGCACACCAGTGGTCGGCCGGCAGCTGTTCGAGACGCTGCACGGCGCCAAGAAGGGCCTCAAGGACTTCATTGTCCCGCAGGGCATGTTCGAGGACCTCGGCCTCAAGTACATCGGCCCGATCGACGGCCACGACCTCAGCGCCCTTGAGTCCGCGCTCACCAGGGCGCGCGGCTTCGGCGGCCCGGTGATCGTGCACTGCCTGACCGAGAAGGGCCGCGGCTACCCCGCGGCCGAGAACAACGACGAGGACCGCTTCCACGCGGTCGGCGTGATCAGATCGGAGACCGGCCTGCCGATCAAGAGCGGCAGCGGACGGAGCTGGACCTCGGTCTTCGCCGAGGAGATGGTGGCGCTCGGCCGCGAGCGCGACGACATCGTCGGCATCTCCGCCGCGATGCTCCACCCGGTCGGCCTGGCCCCGTTCGCCGAGGCCTTCCCGGACCGCGTCTTCGACGTCGGCATCGCCGAGCAGCACGCCGTCACCAGCGCCGCCGGCCTGGCCACCGGTGGCCTGCACCCGGTGGTCGCGGTGTACGCGACCTTCCTCAACCGTGCCTTCGACCAGGTGCTGATGGACGTCGCCCTGCACAGGCTGGGCGTCACCTTCGTGCTCGACCGGGCCGGCGTCACCGGCAGCGACGGCGCCTCGCACAACGGCATGTGGGACATGTCGATCCTGCAGGTCGTCCCCGGCCTGCGGCTCGCCGCGCCGCGCGACGCCGAGCAGGTCCGGGCCCAGCTGCGCGAGGCCGTCGAGGTCAAGGACGCCCCGACCGTGGTCCGCTACCCCAAGGGCACGGTCGGCCCGGCCGTCCGAGCGGTCGGCAAGGCCGGCGGCATGGACGTACTGCGCGCGGCGGCGGCCGACGGCCTCGGGGAGGCCGGGGACGGCCGCCTGGCCGACGTGCTGATCGTCTCGGTCGGCGCGCTCGCCCCGATGTGCCTGGAGGTGGCCGGCCTGTTGTCCGCCCAGGGGATCAGCTCGACCGTGGTGGACCCGCGCTGGGTCCGGCCGGTCGACCCGGCGCTGCCCGAACTGGCCGCCGAGCACCGGGTGGTCGTCACGATCGAGGACAACGGCCGGGTCGGCGGCGCCGGCGCGGCGCTCGCCCAGGCGCTGCGCGACGCGGACGTGGACCTTCCGCTGCGCGACTTCGGCATCCCGCAGGAGTTCCTGGACCACGCCTCACGGCCCGAGATCCTCGCCGAGATCGGCCTGACCGCCCCTGACGTCGCCCGAAAGGTGGCCGCCCTGGTCTCCCGCCTCGACGTCGCCGCCGAGGCTGCCCCTGGCCGGGCCCCCGTACGGCTCTGCAGCAGTGAACCTCGTTCCCCTGTCGAATCAGGCGTGTTGGTTTCTGTTCGGGAGCGGAGTGAGCCATGTTGAGGACCGGTGCCGGGTCGGCCCGGATCCTGCGGGGCTGTCGGCGGCGTGCGCTTCGAGGCCCGGAAGAGGTGACCGAGCCGTGGGCTGCGGCGGGGGCGACCCGGGAGAGGGTACCGACCGAGGCCGACGGGACCGGATCACTACGCCAGCCGATGATCGATCATTGCTCAAACAGTCCCGAGCCGAGGAGAGTCGACTTGCCGCTTCACACGAACCCGAAGGCCCCCGCGGCTTGCCTGCCCCCAGGAGCCACCAGATCGGGCACCTCCCCGGGGCGGGTCCCCCTGCGTGAACGCGTGCGGGCCTTCGTTCTCGAAGGCCTGGTGGCCGGCCGCTGGGAACCGGGAGATCGGATCGTGGAGCGCCGGCTCGCGCTCGAACTGAGCGTCAGCCAGGCGCCGGTACGCGAGGCACTGCGCGAACTGGAAGCCATGGAGCTCGTGACGTCCACGCCCAACAAAGGTGTGAGGGTACGGGAGTTGACACTGGACCAGCTCCGCGACGTATACCTTGTGCGCGCGCCGCTTGAGCGCCGCGCCGTCATGCTGGCGGCCCCCCGCTTGGCCGGCAACGTCTCCACGCTCGAACGACACCTGCTCGCCATGCGTCAGGCCGCCGCCGAAGGAAACATCGACGACCAGGCCCTGCACGGCGTGGCCTTCCACCGCGCGATCGTCCACGCATGCGGAAACCCCGTACTGATCCGGCACTGGAACTGGCTGGGTGTGGAGGCCTGGACCCGCCTCTCTCTCCGTTGGCTGCGCACCGAGCCGCACGGCAACGCGGAGGATCACGAAGAGATTGTCGAAGGCGTACGCCGGGGCGGCCCGCACCTGGGACGCCTGATGGAACTGCACATCATGGACTACGCGCATGAATCGAGGAGTGCCTGATGCCCACGGCCGACACCCAGAACCTCGCGGACGACGTACCGCCGCACCATGTCGCGCGGCTCGCCGACCCGCGCACCACCACACCCCCCGGCACTCTGACGATCTTCTCGGACATCTGGTGCTCCTTCGCCCACGTCGCCTTGCATCGCCTGCACAGCACACGGGAACGGCTCGGCCTGACCGAGCGGATCCGGATCAACCACCGCGCCTTCCCGCTGGAACTGTTCAACGACGGGCCAAGTCCGCGCCGTGGCACCGACTCCGAGGTCGGAGGGATCGCTCATATCGAACCGGACGCCGGATGGCAGATGTGGCGCTCACCCGACTGGAAGTTCCCGTCCACCTCACTGTTCGCCCTGGAGGCGGTGCAGTTGGCCAAGGAGCAGGGGCCTGCCGCGGCCGAGGCACTCGACCTGGCCATTCGCCGGGCGTTCTGGGCCCACAGCAGACCCATCGGTGCCCGCTCGGAGATCATCACCCTTGCTCGCGAAACCCCCGAAGTGCGCGAAGAGCTGATCGCGGCAGGCCTGGACGACGGTCGGGCCCGTCGCCTCGTGACGCTGGACTTCGAATGCGCCCGTCGCCACCAAGTCCGCTGCAGCCCACACGTCTTCGCGTCCGACGGTCGCGAGTGGGCCAATCCCGGCGTCGAAGCGACCTGGCACGGAGCCTACGGAACCGGCTTTCCGACGATCACTCGGGACGATCCGAACGCATGGGAGACGATCCTGCGCACCGCCGATGAACTGGCCGAGCAACGGTGATGCGCGCGGCGATTTGATCGATCATTGAACATTACCAATCAGTAGCAATTGACCGCACACAGCCTGACGACAAGCTTTTTCCGTAGAAAGAAATCGATCTTCCATAAAATGGAAGATCGAGTGCAAGGGCTCGACGACCGCAGTCGGCCGGTTCCACCACACAACCGGCCACCAAAAGGCATATCCGGTTCCGGTCGGCCCGCGTCACAGAAGGGTTACCCCATGTCCTTGAACCACCAGCTGGACCAGCTGCCCGAACCCGATCCCCAGGAAGTGGCCGAATGGCTCGCTTCCGTGGACGGTGCGGTCGGCGCCGTCGGTCCGCAGCGCACAGGGCGGCTGCTGCAGCGAGTCGTCGACCACGCGCGCCAGGTGGGAGTGCCTCTGCCGCCGCAGTCCGTGACTCCGTACGTCAACACGATCCCGACCTCCGCCGAGCCGGCCTATCCCGGCGACGAAGCGATGGAGGCACGGATCACGGCGTGGAACCGGTGGAACGCCGCTGTCATGGTCACCCGTGGCAACGAACGCGGCGGCCTGGGCGGGCACATGGCCACCTACGCGTCGGCCGCGTGGCTCTACGAGGTCGGCTTCCAGCACTTCTTCAAGGGCAAGGATGCCGACGGCAGCGGCGATCAGCTCTACATCCAGGGCCACGCCTCCCCCGGCGTCTATGCCCGCGCCTTCCTCGAAGGGCGCCTGAACGAATCCGAGTTGGACCGCTTCCGGATGGAAGCGGGTGGCGGCGGTCTGCCGTCGTACCCGCACCCGCGGCGGCTGCCCTGGCTGTGGGAGTTCCCGACCGTTTCCATGGGCCTCGGCCCGCTCTCGGCGATCTACCAGGCGCGCTTCAACCGCTACCTGCATCACCGCGGGATCAAGGACACCAGCCACAGCCACGTCTGGGCGTTCCTCGGCGACGGCGAGATGGACGAGCCCGAGTCCACGGCTGCCCTCGCACTCGCCGCCCGCGAGGAACTCGACAACCTCACCTTCGTCATCAACTGCAACCTGCAGCGTCTCGACGGCCCGGTGCGCGGCAACTTCAAGATCATGCAGGAACTGGAGGCCCAGTTCCGCGCGGCCGGCTGGAACGTCGTCAAGGTGCCCTGGGGCGTGGAGTGGGACGGCCTGCTCGCCACCGACTCCGAGGGGCTGCTCCTCAACGCTCTCGACACCCTGCCCGACGGCCAGTTGCAGACCTTCGCCGCCCGCGACGGAGCGTACATCCGGGAGCGTTTGTTCACCGGCGCGCTCGCCGGGCTCGCCCGCCCCTACAGCGACGAGGACCTCGCCCGGATCGTCGGCACCTCGCGCGGCGGACACGAACCGCGCAAGATCCACGCCGCCTACCAGGCCGCGCTCAAGCATCGCGGGGCTCCCACCGTTGTCATGGTCCAGACGGTCAAGGGCTGGACGCTGGGTCCCGGCTTCGAGTCGCGCAACGCCAACCACCAGATGAAGAAGCTGTCCGGCAAAGAGTTCCGCGTCATGCGTGACCTCCTCGGCCTTCCCATCCCCGACTCCCGGTTGGGTGAGGGGCTGGTGCCTTACGCGCACCCGGGGGCCGACTCCGAGGAGGTCGCCTACCTTCAGGAGCGCCGCCGCGCACTCGGCGGCCCCGCGCCGGCCCGCCGGGTCGTACCCCGGCCGCTCCCCGCCCCCGCCGACAAGCCGTTCGCCGCGCTCGCGAAGGGGTCGGGCAATCAGGCGATCGCCACCACCATGGCCTTCGTCCGCCTGGTCAAAGACCTGATGCGGGAGAAGGAGACCGGCGCCCGCTGGGTGCCCGTAGTCCCCGACGAAGCCCGCACCTTCGGCATGGAGTCGCTGTTCCCGTCCGCCGGGATCTACTCCCCCAAGGGCCAGACGTACGAGCCCGTCGACCGAGACCAGCTCCTTTACTACAAGGAGTCCACCAGCGGTCAGATCCTCAACGAGGGCATCACGGAAGCCGGTTCACTCGCCTCCTTCACCGCCGCCGCGACGTCGTACGCGACGCACGGCGAGCCGATGATCCCCTTCTACATCTTCTACTCGATGTTCGGCTGGCAGCGCACGGCCGACCAGTTCTGGGCGCTCGCCGACCAGCTGGGCCGCGGCTTCGTCGTCGGCGCCACCGCAGGACGCACCACCATGACCGGCGAGGGCCTCCAGCACGCCGACGGCCACTCGCACCTCATCGCCTCCACCAACCCCGCATGTCTGCCGTACGACCCGGCCTTCGCCTACGAGGTCGGCGTGATCGTCCGCGAGGGACTGCGGCGCATGCACGGCGAGAGTCCCGAGGACGTCTTCTACTACCTCACCGTCTACAACGAGACCAAGATCCAGCCGCCGATGCCGCAGGCCGAGGGCATCGAGGCGGGCATCCTGCGCGGCCTGTACCGCTACCGGCCCGCCGCCGCGGCCGCCGCAGACGTTCCGCACGTACAACTGCTCGCCTCCGGCACCGCCGTCCACTGGATCCTGAAAGCCCAGGAACTGCTCGCCACCGACTGGAACGTCGCCGCCGACGTGTGGTCGGCCCCCTCCTGGACACTGCTGCGCCGCGACGCCATGGAAGCCGAGGCCCAGGGCCGCACTCCGTACGTCACCGAAACGCTCGCCGGCGCTCCGGGGCCCGTCGTCGCCGTGTCCGACTGGATGCGCGCGGTCCCGGACCAGATCGCTCCCTGGGTGCCGCAGCAGTGGACCTCCATGGGCACCGACGGCTTCGGCCTCTCCGACAACAGGGACAACGCCCGCCGCCACTTCGGTGTCGACGCCGAGTCCATCGTCGTACGCACCCTGCGCACGCTCGCCGCCCGCGGCGATGTGAAGCCGGACGTTCCCGACGCCGCTGCCCGGCGCTACGGCCTGACCGGGAAGGAGTGAACCATCATGTCAGTCTCTGTATCCCTGCCCGCGCTGGGCGAGTCGGTCACCGAAGGCACCGTCACGCGCTGGCTGAAGGCCGTCGGCGACGAGATCACCGAGGGCGAGCCGCTGCTCGAAGTCTCCACCGACAAGGTCGACACCGAGATCCCCTCGCCCGTCGCCGGCGTTCTCCTCAAGATCGCTGTCGCCGAGGACGAGACCGCCGAGATCGGCGCCGAGATCGCCGTCATCGGTGCCGCCGGTGCCGCTCCGGCCGCGCCGGCCACCCCGGCCGCGCCCGCCGACCCGACTCCTGCCCCGGCCCTCGCGCCGGTCACCCCGGCCCCGGCCGCGCCGGTCGCCGTATCCCCCGCGGGCGACGGCGCCTACGTGACCCCGCTGGTACGCAGGCTCGCGTCGGAGAACGGCGTGGACCTGTCCACCGTCAAGGGCACCGGCGTCGGTGGCCGCATCCGCAAGCAGGACGTCATCACCACCGCCGAGGCCGCGAGGACGGCCGCGCCCACCGCTGACGCCCCGGCCGCCGCCGCGCCGGAGGCCCTCGCCCTGGAGGCCTCCCCGCTGCGTGGCCGGACGGTCGAGCAGCCACGCATCCGCAAGGCCATCGCGGACAACATGCACAAGGCCCTGCACGAGCAGGCCCAGCTGTCCTCGGTCATCGAGGTCGACATCACAAAGCTGATGAAGCTCAGGGCCAGGGCCAGGGACGGCTTCGCCGCCCGCGAGGGCGTCAGGCTCTCCCCGATGCCGTTCTTCGTCAGGGCCGCCGTCCAGTCACTGAAGGCCCACCCGGTCATCAACGCTCGCCTGAACCACGACGAGGGCACGATCACCTACTTCGCCTCCGAGAACGTCGGCATCGCCGTGGACTCGGAGAAGGGCCTGATGACCCCCGTCATCAAGGGCGCGGGTGACCTCACCATCGCGGGCATCGCCAAGCGGACCGCCGAGCTGGCCGACAAGGTGCGTACGAACAGGATCGCCCCGGACGACCTGGCCGGCGCCACCTTCACGATCTCCAACACCGGGTCGCGCGGCGCGCTGTTCGACACGGTCATCGTCCCGCCGAACCAGGCCGCCATCCTGGGCATCGGCGCCACGGTCAAGCGCCCGGTCGTCGTCTCCGGCCCGGAGCTCGGTGACACGATCGCCGTGCGCGACATGACCTACGTGACGCTCTCCTACGACCACCGCCTGGTGGACGGCGCCGACGCGGCCCGCTACCTGACGACGGTCAAGCAGATCCTCGAAGCGGGCGAGTTCACCGCCGAGCTGGGCCTGTAAGCACCACAGAAGCGCCTCAGATGCCCAGGACATGGGCATCTGAGGCCTGAGCGACGGGCGGATCGACGCTCCGGCCGGCCATGAGCGGCTGCGCCTGATCGTCGATGCCCGGGCCACCGTTGTGCCGGCCGAGCGGCAGATCGTCGCGTGAGCCCCCTTTTGCCACTGCCCCGGCATTCCACAGCGCGACCCGGCATCGCCGGGGATGCGTTTGCCGTCGCCGTCGCCGAGGAGTCCCGCGCCATCGCTGAGAAAAGCTGATCTGCTGCCTGGCACGGTGAATGCCGAGCCATCACGCCGGACTTCGTCGTGAGCACGAGTGCGCCATGGCCAACACCCTTGTTGCGGGTGAACGCGCTCGGTTGTTCACGCAGATGACTCGCCCACAGGTCGAAGGTGCGGTCCGGTCACATCCCGATCGCTGCCGCGTGTTCACCCGATGGGGTGATCAACGAGGCGGGCAAGGCTGCCCCCAAGTGTTCATCCGCGGCGCGTTCCGCCCTGGTACGGCGCGGCTTTTCGCCGATGCGCCGCCATACGGAAGAGTCGGGGGCTCCTCAGCACTGACATGAACTTTATGAAGTCAGGAACTTACTCTTTGTGCTCATGCGGGCTGGAGTCCTTCTCGGAAGCAGCCGCTCCTTGGCACGGGCCGGAGCGGTGCTCCTGGTGTTGCTTGCCGCGCTCGTGCACACCCTGGACTGCGCGCACGGCCCCACAGCGCCCTCTGCGATGCGGGCCGACACGCTGCTGCTGATGTCCCCGGTGCACTGTGGCCAGACATCGCAGCCGGGGCAGGAGACAACAGCCCGGCAGGCGGCTCCCGCGCCCGACAGCGGTGTCCGGTGCGGCGGGCTGGACGAGCCGATGGCTCAGTCCCCTCGTGATGCCTCGCCGGCTGTGCCGTCGTTCCACACCACTCCGGTCGCCGAAGCATTCGGCGCTTCCCCAGTCCTGGCATCGCCGGCCCCGCAGGAGTCGTCGGCTGCGTCGTGCGTGCCATCCGCAGGCCAGACGCGGGCCCGCCTCGGCGTGTGGCGGACCTGACCGACCGTGCCGCAGCGCCGCTCGGCGCGACAGCGGATCAGCTCCCCCACATTCCCCCTACGCGACCGTCGCCCGCTGCTGTGGCGCCGGCCGTTGGAGAAGCACGCCATGAATCGGATCACCCGTACCCCTGTCCCCATGCCCGCAGCCCAGTTGCCGGCCGACGCCAAGCACCCGCTGCACACCCCGGCCGAACTGGTCGGCAACACCCCGGTGCTGTGGATCGGCGAGCCGTTCACCGCCGCCGGCCGCGGCTTCTGGGCCAAGCTCGAAGGCCACAACCCCGGAGGCATCAAGGACCGCACCGCCCTGCACATGGTGCACGCCGCCCGCGAACGCGGCCGGCTGCTGCCCGGTGCCCGCATCATCGAGTCCACCTCCGGCACCCTGGGGCTCGGTCTCACCCTGGCCGGGGTGTCCTACGGCCACCCGGTCACCGTCGTCTCCGACCCCGGCATGGAACCGCTGATGACCGGGCTGCTCACGGCGTACGGGGCAGAGGTCGACCTCGTCACCGGCCCGCACGCGCAAGGCGGCTGGCAGGCGGCCCGTCGGCAGCGCGTCGAGGCCCTGCTTGCCGCGCACCCGGCCTCCTGGTGCCCGGACCAGTACAACAACCCCGACAACGTGGCCGCCTATGCCCCGCTCGCCCGCGAACTGGTCACGCAGCTGGGCTGTGTCGACACTCTGGTCGTCTCGGTCGGCACGGGCGGGCACTCCGCCGGCATCGCCTCCGTGCTGCGCGGCGTCTTCCCCCGGTTGCGGGTCGTCGGCGTGGACACCACCGGCTCGACGATCTTCGGCCAGCCCGCCGGCCCCCGCCTCATGCGCGGCCTAGGCTCCAGCATCTACCCCCGCAACGTCGCCTATGACCTCTTCGACGAGGTGCACTGGGTCGCCGCTCCCGAGGCGGTGTGGGCGGCCCGTCGCCTGGCCCGCGACCACTACGCCACCGGCGGCTGGAGCGTCGGCGCCGTTGCACTCGTCGCCCGCTGGCTGGCCCGCACCCTGCCTCCGGAGGACCGGATCGTCGCCGTCTTCCCCGACGGTCCGCAACGCTACGTCGGCACCGTCTTCGACGACGCCTACTGCCGTCGGCACCAACTGCTCGGCCGTCTGCCCGCCGACCACCCCGACAAGATCGCCCACTGCGGCGAGCGCACGGTGAGCCGATGGACCCGCTGCACCCACATCACCGACCCGCTCGCTCCCGGCGCGCACGAGCTCACCGAGGCCGCCCGATGAAGAATCTGTGGCAGCAGACCCGCTCCTTCCCGCCCGTCGTACGGCTACTGATGGCCAACCAGTTCGCCATCAACCTCGCCTTCTACATGCTCATGCCCTACCTCGCCGCCCATCTCGCGGACGGGCTGGGGCTGGCCGCCTGGGCCGTCGGCCTGGTCCTGGGTGTGCGCAACTTCTCCCAGCAGGGCATGTTCCTCATCGGCGGCACGATCGCGGACCGCCTCGGCTACAAAATCCCGATCATGGCCGGGTGCCTGCTGCGCACCGTCGGCTTCGGCCTCCTCGGCTGGGTCGACAACCTGCCCGCCCTGATCGCCGCCTCGGCCGCCACCGGATTCGCCGGGGCCCTGTTCAACCCGGCCGTCCGTGCCTACCTCGCCGTCGAGGCCGACGAGCGCCGCGTGGACGCCTTCGCCGCGTTCAACGTCTTCTACCAGGCCGGCATGCTGCTCGGCCCGCTGCTCGGGCTCACCCTGTTGACGGTGGACTTCCGCCTGGTGTGCACCATCTCGGCCGCGCTGTTCGCCGGGCTCACCTTGCTGCAGTGGCGGGCCCTGCCCGCACGGCACGCCGACACGACCGACGACAGCCGGGAAAGCGTCCGGGCGCAGTGGCGCACGGTGGTGGCCAACCGGCCCTTCGTCCTCTTCTCCGCCGCGATGATCGGCTCCTACGTGCTGACCTTCCAGGTCTACCTCGCCGTGCCGCTCGCCGCGACGGACGCACTCGGGGCCGAGGGCACAACGGCCACCAGCGTCCTGTTCGTCGTGTCCGCTGCCGTCGCCGTCTCCGGTCAGCTGCGCCTGACCGGCTGGGCCAAGCAGCGGTGGAGCCCTCAACAGGCGCTGGTACGTGGGCTGGCCGCGATGGGCCTGGCCTTCCTGCCGCTCGCCCTCGCCCCGCGCAGCTCCGCCGGCGCGGTGCTCGCCGGCCTGGTGGTGGCGGTCGTGCTGCTGGCAGCCGGTGCCGCGGTTGTCTACCCGTTCGAGATGGACACGGTGGTCACCCTGTCCGGCAACCGCCTCGTCGCCACCCACTACGGCCTCTACAACACCGTCTCCGGCCTGGGCATCACCGTTGGCAACCTGGTCACCGGCGCCCTGTGGGACTTCGCCCGACGGCACGACGCGCTCTGGCTGCCTTGGACGGCCCTGACCCTCACCGGGCTGGCGTGCGCGGCGTCGGTCGCAGTCCTGGCCCGTGCCGGACGACTCACTGCCCCCGCCTCACCACCCCTACCGGCTTAGCCTCCGGTCGACAGCACGCCGCCCGCATTGTCGCGGGCACCGGTGCCGGCGCGGGTGCGGACGCGGGTGGCTGCAGTCGCCGTACGGCGGTCCGGGGCCGGCCCGCTTCCGTACGGTGCCGGGCGTGGTGCCGACCGACGGGCCGGGGCCGGCGTGCGCAGGGGCGGTAGCTGCGTCCGGATGCGTCGGAGTTCACGTCAGAGGCGGACCGAGGCCGGGCCGGTGAGCGGCCGGCATCGGCCATGCGCGGGTGGGGGCGTGGTCGACCTTGAGCTTGTGCAGCCGAGTGGCGAGCAGGTGGCTCGCTGCCCGGGCCGAGCCTTGGCGGTCCGTCACCGGATGTGGGCCGTCCGGGATGGACATGGTGAGGTGAAAGGTCGACAAGGCCTTGTCCGTCCCGGTCTTGGTCCGGTCCCCGGACGGTGCGCGGGAGAGGACCAGTACCGTTGGCTCCCGGTTCTCCGCGATGGCGGCGACGAGGCGGGGGTGGCCGTCCAGGATCACGTAGCAGTTGAGCCCGCTGAACCACCGGAGCAGGGCGGGCGGCAGGATGCCCCCGGGAGCACGCGGCCCCTTGCGCTTCCCGGCTCCTGCCGGCGGGTAGGCAGCCGTATGCGGATGGCTGCAGGTCGGCTGCGGGCCTGCGAGCGGCATTGTCACTGGTGATTGCGATGATGGCCGTGACCGGCGTGAGCACGCCGGCATCACGACTCCGAGGTGGCTCGCATGGATACGTGGCAGGACCTGTCGGCACGGGTGGAGGAGCGGCTGAAGTCGGTGTCGTCCGGTGAGCGTCGCGTCTTCGCCGCCGGTGTCGCGGAACGGCTCATGAGCCGGCACGAGGCATTGCCCGAGGACGAGCAGGCGCAATTCACCCTGAGCCTGCGCCCCCTGCTGAATTCCGTGTGGGCGGGCGTTCTCGGTGACTCGACGGCCTTCCGGGCGGTCAACCGTGGTGTCGCCGAGTACATGCTCAGCGAGTACTGCCACAACGACGGTCAGGACGGCCCGGATGATGCAGACGAGTCCGCTGCGGCTGCGACGTTGTATGCCGCGCACGCCTACCTGTTCGGCTGCCATGATTTCGTTTCCTGGACCAGCGGCCGAGCGGTGGAGGCCGTTGAACAGCGTCTTGAGTACCTGGCCGAGACGGAAGAGGATGAGATCCCGGTCGACGCGGACGAGGCACTGGCCTCTGAGCTGCAACGTCAGCTTCGGGATCTCGATCTCATCGCGAACTTCTCGAAGGAGCTCCGCTACTCCGCCATGGGATTGCCCATCGATACGTCGATCCGACTCCGCGTGGAGCTACGGACGCCTCTCTCCGGCCAGGAGTGAGGATCCGAGGGGAAGCGACTTTCTGGCAGTTGGTCGATCTTGAAATCCTGAGCGCCCCGGTCCGTCAACCGGTCGGCGCGGTGTCGTTGGTCGTGATGTTGTTGTCGTCCGGGCCGGGGGCGGGATTGTGGTCTCGGTCGAGCGGACCGCGCATCCGCGCTTCAAGCGGCTGATCACCGCGCAGGGGCTGCGCCTGTGCTTCGCGCCGACCGTGATGAGCTCCAGTGGGCGACCGATGGGGACACCGTGGTCGGCCGACCGCCGTCACACGTGTTGTGCGCCGTCCGCACGAGTACGCAATCGCTGCCGGCCGCGTCACAGGCTCCCCGCACACCCCCACCGACCGCCGGAAGGGTCGGGTCACCGGCTCGCGCTGTCCGCACAGGCGCTGCGGGCCGCGACGGCGCGGACTACGGACGACACGTCCGCGCGGTTCGTGGGCCGGGTGTCGAAGGAGTTGTGGATGGAGAAGCCCTCCACAAGTACGTCGAGCGCTCGCGCCGTCAAGGGGTCGAAGTGCCGGGCCAGGGATTTCCGGCTGGCCTGCATCCAGGAGCGCACCACCTCACGCAGTTCCGGATGGCGGGTGGCGAACGCGTACAGCTCGTAGCTGAGCAGCAGGTTGCGGTCCGTGCCCCACACCTTGCCGCAGATGATCTCGACAACCGCGGCTTCGGCCTCCTCGGGGGTGCGCGCCGCCTCAAGCAGGGCTCCGTAGCGTGTGGAGACGGACTCGGCGAGCCGGGTGAACGCCGCAGTGAGCAGGTGCTGCATGTCGTCGAAGTAGTAGGTGAGCGAGCCGAGCGGCACGCCTGCCGCTTCCGCGATCTTGCGGTAGGTCACTTTGATGGCGCCGTGCTCAGCCACCACGTCGAGGGCAGCATCGAGGATGCGCTCGCGCCGGTGGGGATCGTTGGGGCCGCGTGTGCTGCCTGTCATCGGTCTCGTCCGCCTTCTTTTCCCGACCATCAAGTGTGTACATTTGTGCATACTCAGGTGCCTGGCCTTGCTGCCTGCCCGAGCATTCTTCCGGACCCAGTGGAGTCACCTCTTGATAGACCGCGCCGTGCGCCGACGTCGCCAGGCCCTGTTCCTCTTTTTCTTCCTTCCCGGCATCGCCATGTCCTCCTGGGTCACCCGCACCCCGGACGTCCGCGACCAGCTGGGCGTGTCCACCGGCGAGATGGGAATGATCCTGTTCGGCCTGTCCGTTGGATCCATGGCCGGCATCCTGTGTTCCGGCCGCCTCGTGTCACGGTTCGGCACCCGTCCCGTGATCGCACTCGGCACTGGTCTGATCATCGCGAGCATGGCCGTCATCGGAGCCGGCAGCTCCGTGCCCTCTGCACCGATGGTCGCCGTCGGCCTGTGCCTGTTCGGGGCGGGCATGGGGGGCGGAGAGGTGGCCGTCAACGTGGACGGCGCCGACGTCGAACGCCTCACCGACACGACCGTTCTGCCCACATTGCACGGCTGTTTCAGCCTCGGCACCGTTGTCGGCGGACTGGCCGGCATGGCCGCCACCGCCACCGGCTTCCCTGTGACCTGGCACCTGGCCGCGGTCGCCGCGGTCTCCGCGGGGATCCTTGGCTACGCCCTGCGCGCCGTTCCCGCCGGTGTGGGAACCAGTGACGCTCCCCGTGCCTCGGGCACAACACAGCACACCGGTCCCTCCGTGTGGAAGGATCACAGGCTGCTGCTGATCGGCGGCGTGGTCCTGGCGATGGCCCTGGCAGAGGGCGCTGCCAATGACTGGCTGCCCCTGCTCATGGTGGACGGCCACGGTCTGGACGCCGCTCTCGGCTCACTCGTCTTCGTCGGATTCGCCGCCGCGATGACCCTGGGGCGCTTCAGCGGCACGTTCTTCCTCAACCGCTTCGGAAGAGCGGCCGTCGTGCGCGCCAGTGCCGTCTCCGGTGCCATCGGGCTCATGCTGGTCATCTTCTCCGACAGCACCGCCGTGGCCGCAGCAGCCGTCACGCTCTGGGGACTCGGGGCGGCACTGGGATTCCCGGTCGCCCTCTCCGCGGCGGGCGACTCGGGTCCCGACCGGACCGCACGCGTGAGCCTGGTGGCCACCATTGGCTACGTCGCGTTCTTGGTGGGGCCACCCGCCCTCGGCTTCCTCGGCGACCACTACGGACTGCGCTCTGCCATGACGGTGGTCCTGGTATTCGTCGTCGCCGCCATCGGCATCGCACCCGCCGTCGGTGCCCGTCCCTCCTCCACCGCTCGCAACGACACCGCCCGCGACACGCACACCTTCACACCAGACGCCAAGAGCTCAACCACCCACCAGATCCCGGTAGATAGCACCGAACCACCTGCACGTCAATAGGGGGCGACGCCGAGGAACGGCTCCGCCGCCCGTACGCGGGCATCGACGTCTCCACGACCTCCTTGTTCAGCGGTATGCGTGGAGTGCGGCCCTCCGGGGGCTGTCCCGCTCGATGCCAAGGGCGGTTCGGCGCGGGCGACGAGCGCCTTGAGGCTCTACTCCCTCAGCACGCGCTGGGGGGGTAGGACAGCAGGTCTTGGCACAAGCGGGTGGGGCGGAACCACGGATGTGTGAGGGGCCCGCCTTCCACTTGAACGGCGAGCCGATGGACATCACCGGCTCCATCGGGCGGGCCCGGTCACGACGGCACCGCCCGCGTCTCGGCGCGTCTGCCGCTTCATCGGATCCGGGCGGGGTATTCGCTGACTCATGTCCACTACGAGCAGCAGTACCTCCCGTCCCTTCTCCACCTCATATTCCGTGCCCTTTGCCGTCCCCGCCCGGTTGCGCGCCCTGCTCCACAGCCGTGACCTCGCTCTGTTCCGCAGCGTCGCCGGGCGGCGCTGGCCGGGCGCCGATCAGGTGCTGCCCCGACTGAGCCGCAGCGCCGATCACGGACTTCTCTGGTTCGGCGCCGCGGCCGGTATGGCGGCACTGGGCAGCAGTGCCCGGGCGCGCCGGGCGGCGTTGCGCGGGGTCGCGTCGCTGGCGGTAGCCTCGGCCGCGATCAACACCGTCGGCAAGCGGGCGGTGCGCCGGGAGCGGCCGATACTGGACCTGGTTCCGGTGGTGCGGCAGCTCAAACGGCAGCCGTTCACTACGTCGTTCCCGTCCGGGCACGCGGCGTCCGCGGCCGCCTTCGCCACGGGTGTCGCCCTTGAGTCGAGGGGCTGGGGCGCGGTCGTCGCCCCGGTCGCGGTGGCCGTGGCCGCCTCCCGCGTCTACACGGGTGTGCACTATCCGGGCGATGTGCTGGCCGGTGCGGCACTCGGAATAGGGGCGGCGTTCGCCTTGCGCGGGGTGGTACCGACGCGGGGTCAGCTGCCCGCACCGGGCCGTCCGCCGGCGGCCGCCCCGCTGCTGGCGGACGGCAAGGACCTGGTCGTCGTGGTGAACCAGGAGTCCGGCACCGCCACCGCGACCGCATCGCTGGTGCGCGAGGCGCTGCCGCTGGCCGAGGTCGTGGAGTGCGCGCCCGACGAGCTGTCCGAGGCGCTGGCCGGGGCGGCGGACCAGGGCCGGGTGCTGGGCATCTGCGGGGGTGACGGCACGGTAAATCTGGCGGCGTCCGTCGCGGCGACGCACGGGATGCCGCTCGCCGTCTTTCCTGGCGGAACGCTCAATCACTTCGCGTACGATCTGGGCATCGAGACGGTACAGGACACGGCGGCCGCGCTCACCTCGGGGAGCGCGGTCCGGGTGGATCTGGGCCGGTTCCGGCCCGGTCCCGACGGGCCGGGCGGGGCGGACGGCTACTTCATCAATGCGTTCAGCCTGGGGGTCTATCCGGAGCTCGTGCGGACCCGGGAGCGCTGGGCGCCCCGCATCGGCGGCTGGCCCGCCGGGGTCCTCGCTGCGTTCGAGGTACTGCGTGGCCGACGCCCGCTGGTGGCCGAACTACAGGGAAAGCGCCGGCCGTTGTGGCTCCTGTTCGTGGGCAACGGGCTCTTCCAGCGGGTGGGGCCCGCTCCCGGACGGCGGCACAACCTGGCGGACGGCCTGCTGGACGTAAGGGCGGTCCACGGCGGCCGGACTCCAGGGCTGCGGCTGCTGGCAGCAGCGGTGGCCGGCCCGCTGACCCGCTCCCCCGTCCATGCCGCGGTACGCCGGCACCGCGTACGGATCGCCGGCCTGGCACCTGGGACCCCGTATGCGTACGACGGTGAAGTCTCCTGCTCAGGAACGGAATTGACGATCGACAAGCTGACAGAGGCGCTCACGGTCTACTGCCCCATGCCCCGGTGACAGTGAGAGACCGGGGTGGCGGACCAGAAATCCTCGTCGCGGGGTTCCCCGCAGAGGCCGTCAGACGGCCCAGTATTGAGGACGGCGGCGCGGGGAGCCGGGCCGCCGTCCTGAGCGGCGACCACCAGATGACGCAGCAACGGACCGCGTGGCCTCAGCCCAGCGCACTGCCCGGGCCCGGGCATCAGTCACCACACGATTCGTACGCACCTGCGCGCGGCTGGGGCCGTCCGGCCTCGGCCGTCGCACCGTCGGCACCGGGACCCGCGACGTCGTCCACGCACTCCACATCACCAACACCTGGAACTTCTGAGCACCGTGCATGGTGTTCGCGTAACGTCCGCGCACGTGGCCACGGAGCCTTGAAGCCACGGAGTCCCGTCAGGCAACCAGGCCCTGGCGATACGCGTAGACGACTGCCTGGACGCGGTCGCGGAGGCCCAGCTTTGCGAGTGTGCGGGACACGAAGGTCTTTTTTTTCAAGTCCTCGGCCGAGGTCCGGCGGCGACGACACGAACGCCACGGAATCAGCGGCCCATTCGGCGCTGCTCGTCGAACCGACGCAGTGCCCGTACCAGCCGCCACATTCCGGCCGTCGCCGCGAGCAGTGCACCCCCCACCAACACGCCCTTCTTCGCTGAACCAGACATGCCGAAGGCCAGTGCGGGAATCAGAGTGACAGCGAAGACCGCAACAGCCAGCGCGATGGCGGTCACCAGGGCAAAAACGATCTCCACCGTCATTGCGTCCTTTTCCCACCGCGACTCACGCCCCATGTCCATGCTGCAAGTCTCACATCACGGTCAAGCCATGGCGTCCGGGCCGGACAGTCCGACGCAGTTACCCACTGAGCCGTTGCGTACCTACTGCGCGCCCGTCGTGATCTCCGTCTCCCCGGCCCCGCCCGCACCCCCGCCCCGTCGATCAACAGCTTCCGCGATTTGTCGGGGCCGCGCGCACTTCCCGGCGGTCGGCGCCCCGCAACCGCCGGGACCTGTCCGGGCCCACGGAACCGCGGCAGGTCCGACGGCGTCGGCGCGTACCGGCGGCCGTCACGCCGACGACTTCACCTCCTCGGCAGGAGCCGTGTCCTTGAGAGCCAAGGCGCTGGGCCACCAGGCCCGGGCACCGACGTCGAGCACCAGCGCCGGAACGAGGAGCGACCGGACCACGAGGGTGTCGAGCAGGACACCGAAGGCCACGATGAAGGCGATCTGCACGAGGAAGGCCAAGGGGATCACCATCAGCGCCGCGAAGGTGGCGGCGAGCACCACACCGGCCGAGGTGATCACTCCCCCTGTCGTGGTCAGACCGCGCAGCACTCCTTGCCGGTTGCCGTGCGCCAGAGCCTCCTCCCGTACCCGGGACATCAGGAAGATGTTGTAGTCCACGCCGAGTGCCACCAGGAACACGAATCCGTACAGCGGCACGGAAGCGTCCGTCCCGCTGAAGCCGAGAAGGTGTTCGAAGACGAGGGTCGACACCCCCAGCGTCGCCAGGAAGTTCAGCGCGACCGTCGCTACGAGCAGGACCGGGACGAGCAGTGAGCGCAGCAGGAGAACCAGGATGAGCAGGATGATGCCGAGTACGACGGGCACGATGAGCGTCCGGTCCCGGGCGGCCGTCTGCTGGGTGTCGTACTGCTGTGCCGTGTATCCGCCGACCAGCGCGTCGGCACCGGGCACCGCGTGCAGATCCGCGCGGAGCCGCGCCACGGTTTCCTTGGCGGCATCGCTGTCCGCCGCGGCTTCAAGGGTGGCGTCGATGCGTACCCGCCCGTCGACGACCAGCGGCTCGTCGGTCCCCGGGCGTCCGGACGCGGAGACCGCGCCGGCCGATGCCACTCCCCTGGTCTTTCTCGCCGCCGCCGTCACCTGAGTGATGTGGCCGGCGTCGGCGATGATGACGGCGGGGTTGCCGGAGCCGCCGGGGAAGTGCTCCCCGAGCGTCTTCTGGGCGGAGACCGAGGGCGCCTCGTTGACGAAGATCTCGTTGAGGGGAACACCCTTGGCCGACAGAGAAGGTGAGAAGGCCGCGAAGACGCCGAGCACGATCGCGGTCATCACCCAGATGCGGCGCGGCCGGGCGTCGACGACGGCCGCCACACGACGCCACACTCCTTGTCCCTTGCCCGACGAGTCCGACGCCTTCGGCCGGGAGGGCCAGTACGCGGTCCTGCCCAGCAGCGCCAGCGCGGCAGGCAGGAAGGTCAGGCTGGAGAGGGCCGCGCACACGATCCCGATGGCTCCGACCGGTCCGAGCGCCCGGTTGTTCGTGAGGTCGCTCGCGAGCAGGGCCAGCAGCGCGAGGGCCACGGTGGCCGCGCTCGCGGTGATCGCGCCGAACGACCGCCGAACGGCGGCCAGTGCGGCCGATGCCCGATCCTCCCGCAGGGCGAGTTCCTCGCGGAACCGCGCGGCCAGCAGCAGCGCGTAGTCCGTCGCGGCGCCGATGACGAGAATCGAGAGAATCCCCTGTACCTGACCGTCCACCCGGACCACGTCGTGGTCGGCGAGGAAATAGACGATCCCGCATGCGAGCCCCAGCGCGAAGACGGACCCGAGAATGATCAGGAACGGCAGCAGGACGCTCCGGTAGACCAGCAACAGGATCAGCAGCACGGCGGCAAGTGCCACGCCGAGCAGCAGACCGTCGATGCCTGAGAAGGCGTCCGAAAGATCGGCTTGGCTCGCCGCCGGTCCCGCGATCTGCGCCGTGACGCCCGGGACGCTTCGAGCGGCTTCGCCCACCTCGTTCAGGACGTCGGGCAGTGAGTCGCCGAGTCCGGGATCCAACTGGACGACAGCCTGCAGTGCCCGCCCGTCCTCGGAGGGAAGGGCCGGTGACGGGGTCCCGACCACTCCACGCCCCTTGGCGATCCCCTCTGTCGCGCGGGTGGCCGCGGACCGCTGTGCGTCGGTGATCCGGTCACCGTTCGCCGTCCACACGACGATCGCGGGAAGCGTTTCTGACTGGTCGAACGCCTCGCGGGCCCTGAGCACCTTGGTGGACTCCGCGCTCTGCGGAAGGAACGCGGCCTGGTCGTTGGTGGCCACCTCACCGAGCTTGCCCGCATACGGTCCGAGCGTGCCCCCGACTCCCAGCCAAACGACGAGCAGTGCGAGCGGAACGAGCCACCGGACCCAGCGCGGTGTGGTTCTCATGGGTAACCCTAAGCTTCGTGGTCAGATATGTCGACGACAAAGTATCTCAATGATTGAGAGACCTTATACTTGAGTCATGCACGGGAACCGCAACCCCACACCGCACCCTCTCCCCGCGAACGACCCCACGGGGCTTCAGTCCTTCGCGGTTCTCCTTCGGCGCATGAACAGCCAGTTCAACCGCATCTCCCACGAGTTCGCCCAGTCCCAGGGGCTGCACCTCACCGACATGCAAGCACTCATCGCGCTGCTCGACGCCGACCCCGACGAGGGGCCCATGACTCCCGGGCGGCTGCGCCGGCAGCTCGATCTCACCTCCGGCGCGGTGACCGCATGCATCGACCGGCTGGAGAAGGCAGGGCACATCCGGCGCGTTCGTGCCGCGGACGACCGCCGCGTCGTGCATCTTTACTACGAGGAGGCGGCAAAGAGCATCGCCCGGGACTACTTCCAGCCTTTGGCCCGCGGCACCGAAGCCGCCCGTACGTGCTTCCGCCCCGACGAACTGATGGTGGTCGTACGCTTCCTCACCGAGCTGAACCGTGAACTGACCATGCTGAGCAGCAGTTCCCCTCAGCCGTGATCACCCATCGGGCCGGGGACGCCGAAGGCAGGTACGGCGTGGGCTGACGCCAGGACAAGTGCCCGGAAGCCCACCGGGTCACCCGCGAGCCCCCAACGCGGCAGCCGGGTTCCAGCCGAGCGCGCTCACCGCCGCACACGGGGCGGGGTTGCGGTGTCGCAGTGGGGCTTCGCCATAGAGGGCCGGGCCGCCGCTCCGGGGCCCCTGACCGGCTGCACGGGCTGGGGCATCGCGACAGCCGTCGGTCCGACAGCCGTACTCACCGCATCTCCCCCGGCGTACGACACGCTCCGCTTCCTGAGTGCCGCCTGCCTCGCCTTCCTGGGAGCCACCGCCCTGCGGCACTCAAGAAGGCCGTCCGGCCCCGGACCGTCCGGACGGACCACCACCCCGGCGGGCCGCGCTGCGGCATTCCGCACGGGACGGGGACGTGGGTGTCCCTCGCCCCCGACCGGGCTGCATGGCCTGAACCGGCCTTTCTGCTCGGTCCGTTGACTGTGATCCGTGATGGGACTGGGAGAATGATCAACTGTGCTTCGCCACGGTCGTGACGACGGATTTCACGGCCTGTCCGGAGGTCGTGGGAGAAGGGGAGGTCACGGAGATGAGAGACAGGTTGCGGACCCGGTTCCGGTATTGGTTCGACGGCACCATGGACCGGGGGACGCCGGCCCTGATCAGTTGGTTGGCTCTCTCGTCGGTCGTGCTCATCGCGCTGACCTCGACCCTGGTCGTCCTGTTCACAGATACCGACGCCGAGGGCAACGGCGGCTGGCTGGGTGTCGCGTGGATGAGCCTCCTGCGGACCCTCGATGCCGGCACCATGGGCGGAGACACCGGCGGCCCGGTGTTTCTCGGTCTGATGCTGGCGGTGACGCTCGGCGGCATCTTCATCGTCAGCGCCCTCATCGGTGTCCTGACCACCGGTCTGAACCAGAAGCTCCAGGAGCTGCGCAAGGGCCGGTCACGGCTCATCGAGCGCGGGCACACCATCGTTCTCGGCTGGTCGGACCAGGTCTTCACCGTGGTCTCCGAGCTCGTCGAGGCGAATCAGAGCGAACGCCGCTCATGCGTGGTGGTCCTCGCGGATCGGGACAAGATTTCCATGGAGGACGCGATCCGGGCACGCATCCCCGACACCGGCAGCACACGCGTCATCTGCCGCTCCGGAAACCCTCTCGTGCGGGCGGACCTGGAACTGGTCGGCCCGGACACGGCCAAGTCGATCATGGTGCTGCCGCCCGAGGGCATCGACCGGGACATCGACGTCATCAAGGCCCTCCTCCTGCTGCACAGCCGGCCGTGGACCGGGAGCCGCCCACAGATCGTCGCCGCCGTCCACGACTCGGAGAACCTGGCAGCGGCCCAACTGGCCGCCGGTGGCAGTGCCCTGGTGATCGACGCCGAGGACATCGCGGTCCGTCTCATCGCGCAGGCGCACCGGCAGACGGGCCTTTCGGCCGTGTTCAACGAGCTGCTGAGTTTCGTCGGCAACGAGTTCTACTTCCACGAGGAGCCCGCCCTGGTGGGCTCGACGTACGGGCTCGCCCTGAACGCCTTCGATCTCGGCGTCCCGGTCGGGCTGCGCATCGGCACCGGAGACGTGCTGGTCAATCCACCGATGGACACCGTCATCGGACCCGGGGACCAGATACTCGTCGTCGCCGAGGACGATCTGCTCATCCGGCTCTGTGAGACCCGCCCGGCGATCGTCGAGTCGGCGATCACATCGGCTCCGCCCCAGTTGCCCACGCTCGACCGGACCATCCTGATCGGCGAGAACTCCCGTACGGCGAAACTGGTCACGTTGCTGGACAGCTTCGTCCAACCCGGTTCGACGCTTGACATCGCCGCGCCACGACGGCCGGAGGCCGATCTGAGCGACACACTCGTCAACCTCACGGTGGGGTTCAAGGTGTGCGAGCCGACGCGGAGGTCCTCGCTGGAGGCCCTGGACCTCGGCGACTACCAGCACATCGTCGTGCTCTCGGACGACACCATCGCCCCCGGCCCCTCGGACGACCGGACCCTGGTGACCCTGCTCCACCTGCGGGACATCGAGGAGTCGCTCGGTGACCCGTACTCCATCGTCACGGAGATGAACGACGACGCCAACCGCGAGGTCGCCCAGGTCACCAAGGCCGACGACTTCATCGTGAGCACCAAGGTGATCAGTCTGCTGCTCACCCAGCTGACCGAGAACCGTCATCTGCACGCCGTGTTCACCGATCTGTTCAACCCGGAAGGCTCCGAGATCTACCTCAAGCCGGCGCCCGACTACGTGGTCCCCGGGACCGAGGCCAATTTCGCCACGGTGATCGAGGCCGCACGGCGGCGGGGGGAGACCGCCATCGGCTATCGGCTCGCCGAACACGACGAGGAGCCTCCCGGCTACGGCATCTTCCTCAACCCGCCCCGATCGGCCCCGCTCGTGTTCGGTTCGAGGGACACGGTCGTCGTCTTCGCCGAAGAGGAGGCTGCTGCCGTCAGCGACGACGGGCGCAGCCAGTAGCCGTGGCAGCCCAGTGACGGCGGTGACTCCCGAGGGCGCCAGTGACGGCGGCTGTCCGCGAGGGCGCCGCGGCGTCGGCGCTCGCGCGGGACTCCGCCGATGTCTGCGTGACGCCGGGCGGTTGTCACACCCGCCCTCGCGCGGCGCCGCACCGAGTGCTGCGGGCGGGTGCCTGTGCCAACGGGTCCTGAGTGGGCACCACTGAATTCCGAACGAGGAGCCGGCCGGTCACAGCATCCGCATCTCGGTCTCGGGGAGCTTCGCCCACCAGTGGTGGTAGCGGCTGTAGACCTCTGCCTCGCGGTCGTCGAGAAACGCCCTCATGGACTGGGCCTCCGCGGCGAGTCCGCGCCAGGCAGCGGGTGACAGGGAATGGAATGCAGCGGCCTCGATCCCGCCGTCCACCGGGCGCCACACACCAGCTACGTAGCCGTCCACCAGCAGGGTCGGCAGCACGTCTCCGTTCCTGCGGATCACCAGGGGGCGATAGGCCGGGGGTATCACCCGGCTGCGGTCGGCGTGGGCCAGCAGAATGCTGTCCCACATCGCCATGAGCCGGGGCGGCGCGGGAGTGTCCGCGGGCGGCCGGGGGGCTGCCGGGAGGTCGAACAGCGTTCCGCCGTCCGGGCCTTGGAGCTGCTCGACGGCTCCGTCCAGAGCGCGCAGCGCATCGCGGACCGGTGCCCGCTGCACCATGGCGAACTGCGCCACATCCGCCACCGACGCGGGCCCGAAGCCCGCCAGGTAGCGGATGATCAGGGTCCGCAGCGCGAGTGGATCCACTGCCCGCCCTGACGGGACGGGTCCGGTCCCGGCCTCGACGAAGGACGGCCGCAGGCCGAACGACCACGGGGTGTCCGTCGGCGCATGGTGCAGCGGCGCGTAGGCCTTCAGCCCCCACCATGCCCCGTCCCTCTTCTCGGCGCCGAGCCGCTGCTCGGCCCATGCCCGCATCTCCGCCGATGTCCGCGGTCGGCGGGCGAAGGCCAGCAGTTCTGGCACCAGCTCGTCGGCGTCCGCCGGGGTCAGCCCCACGTCTGCGAAGCGGGAACCGAGCCGGGACGCGTACAGGGTGGGCTGCATCGCCGCGCGCAGGACCGGATAGTCCTCGGCATGCACGGCGTGCAGAGTGATCCGCATCAGGGTCGCCTTGACCACCTCACGCTCCTCGAAGGCGGCATCGAGTTCGGCCGGAGCGAAGGCGCTGACCCGGTTCCACAGCGCGAGGTAAGGCGAGGCCGGATGCTGCGCCTGCAATGCCACCACGCGCCGCACCGCGTCGGGGACGGTCAGCTGCTCACGCTCCAGCAGTAGCTGACGGCTGAGGGCTGCCCTGTTGAGTTCGCGCGCAGTGATCACAACGGCGCAGGATACCGCCCATGCCCCATGCCCCATGCCCCATGCCCCATGCCCTGTCCGCCTGGGTCGGTGGACCGGGTCATTGCCGAGGCAGGGGGTGTGGAGGAACGTCTTCGCCTGCTGTCCGGCTTCACTCCTCGTCGGGGTCGAGGACGTGGCCCCTGAGCTCGATCGGGCCGGCGTCAGCCGAGGATGGTTCGCATTTTCTCGTGGAGGTAGTCGCCGGCTCGTACAGGGGTGTAGGGCCTGCGGCCGAGGGGTGCCGGCAGCGAGGTGATGCAGGTGTGGGGTGCGCAGGCGTGAAAGTACACCAGCGAGGTGAGTTCCTCCTGTGGGGCCTCTGCGGGCGGCGGCAGAACGCGGTGGCGGCCGGAGCGCCAGCGGTCTCCGCTCCAGCGGGCCATGAGGTCACCGATGTTGAGCGTGTAGGTGCCGGGCTCGTAGGGGGCGTCCTGCCAGCCGGCTGCGTCGTCGTGAATCTGCAGGCCACCCTTGCCGGGCTGCCGTTTCAGGAGGGTGATGAGGCCGAAATCGGTGTGTGGTCCGACGCGGAACTGGCCGGGGGCGGCGGTGCCGGTTTCGTCGGCTGCCGGGTACCAGTTGATCGTGAAGTCCCAGTGCGGGCGCGTGGTGTGGCGGGTGAAGAAGTCGGTCGGCCGGCGCAGCGCGGCCGCCATGACTTCGAGGAGCGTATCGGCCAGGGTACGCATCCGGTCGGTGTACGCGGTCACGAGCGGGCGCAGGGTGGGGATGTCTTCGGGCCAGTCGCGGGGCGTCTGCTGTGCGTTGCCGGGACGTGCGGAGGAATCGACACCGCACGACCAGACCTCCATCAGGTCCGGCGGGGTACGGGTGCCTTCGGACCGGGCGGTGGTCACTCGTTCCCTGCCGATCCAACCGCGTCGGTTCTGGTCGTAATACTGCTTCGCCGCCTGAGGCAGGTGGAAGAAGTCGTTCGCCGCGGCGCGCACTTGGCCGGGCAGATCCGGTGCGATGCCGTGTCCGGTCACCAGCAGGAAGCCGGTGGACTGCAGGGACCGGTCGACCTGAGCGGCGAGCAGTTCCTGGTCTGCGCGGTGATTCGATGTCCAGCGGCTCAGGTCGATGACGGGAATCGGTGCGGTGGCCATGGTGGTCCTCCTATGACGTCGGTGGTCGGGGCCGGGGTGTGAATGAGACGGCCGGGGTGTGAGTGAGGCGGAATTCGGTCGGTGGGGAGTGTGGCGACCCCTGCGTGAGTCGTGGCATGTACGCACCGTGCCTTGTGGCGCGCATCGCCTGCCGGGGGTGAAGACTGTCGCCGGGCTCACTCGATGTCGGCGGTGCCCGACCGGGTGCCGGTGATTTCGCCTGGGGCCGCCGGGCACTCTTCCCGGGGCTGTCGGGACAGCCACAGCACGAGGGCGGATCCGGCCAGGGCCACAAAACCGGCGGTGATCGCAAGGGTGTTGTGTCCGGTGGCGAACACGGCATGGAACGTGTGCTCCAGACCTGCGCGCTGTGTGGCCGGGGTGTGGGACAGGAGAGTGTCGGCGCCGCCGCCGGTGAGAGTCCGCGCGGTGAAGGCGGGATCGGTGACCTCACCGCGGAGGGACGTGGTCATGGTGGAGACGGTGAGGGCGCCGAAGACGGCCACTCCGAAGGCATAGCCGAGCTGTTCGAAGGTGCTGTAGGTGCCGCTGGCGGTACCCGCGTGCTCGGCCGGGACGGAGGTCAGCGCCAGCGCTGCGGCGACCTGGAAGATCAGACCCATGCCGACCCCGCTCAGCGCCAGACCCCCCACCAGGACGGGCCAGCCCGACTCGGGCCCCAGGAAGCCCTCGGCGCCGACCCCGAGACCGGCGAGAGCAAGCCCGAGGGCGGCGCCGCGGCGGGGAGAGGGTTTGATTCTCCGGCGACCGCCCAACACCGCCACCGAAGCGGCAGCCGCCGCGTGCGGGAGCACGACGAGACCGGCGGCGAGCGGTGAAAGGTGCTGCACGGACTGCAGCCACAGGGAGGTGTACGGCATGATGCCGTAGACGGCGCCCTCACCGATCGCGATCGTGAGCATCGCGGCGGTGAACGCGGGCCGGCGGAAGAGCGACAGGTCCAGCAGCGGGTGCCGGCGGCGCTGTTGCACGCGCAGGAAGGCGACGAACGCGCCCAGTGCTGCTCCCAGTGGCACCAGTGTCCCTGCCGACGCCCATCCTTGGACGTGTGCCTCGGTCAGGGCGTGGACGGACCCACCGGCACCGACCGCGAACAGCACCAGGCCGGGGACGTCCAGGCGCCGTGTGTCCCCTACGGGTGGTGCGGTGCGGGGGATGTAACGGAAGGTCATGGTCAGGGCGATCAGGGTGACGGGGACATTGACGTAGAAGATCCACCGCCAGTCCAGGGTCTGGGTGAGCAGGCCGCCCAGGATCGGCCCCAGGGCGGAAGCACTGGCGGCGACGGCCGCCCAGGTGCCGAAGGCCAGGGCCAGGCGGCGGCCCGAGTACATGGTGCTGATCAGGGACAACGTGGTCGTGAACATCGCCGCGGCCCCCAGTCCCTGCACGATGCGGGCGGCAATCAGCAAGGCCATGCCCGGCGACAGCGCACAGGCGACCGATGCCAGGGCGAAGACGACCAGTCCGCCCGCGTACATCCTGCGTCGGCCGTGAAGGTCGGCCAGCTTCCCGGCGCCCAGCAGGGCGGCCGCCACTGCGAGCGCGTAGCCGTCGGCGACCCATTGCAGCTGGGACAGTGACGAGCCCAGGGACTCCGACATCGCGGGCAGCGCCACCAGCACGATCGTCACGTCGACGAGCAGCATGAACGTGCCCAGACAGATCGCGGCCAACGGCCCCCAGATACGCATGAATTCCCAACTCCCACTCCGTTCGGACAACGACGTGGTCACCATCCGGCTTCGTCCCGCTCCGGCCCAAGCCGTACGCTTGAAAGCGGGATCATCAGGCGAAGAAGTGAGGTGTACCGGTGGATCACGACATCCTCGACGAACTCGACCAGCACCTGCTCCGCACCCTCCAGCTCGACGGCCGCGCACCTTTCAGCCGTATCGCACGAGACCGCGGTGTCTCCGAACGCACCGTTGCCCGCCGCTACCAACGACTGCGCACCCTCGGCCTGCGCGTCATCGGCCAGCCCGTCTCCTCACGTCTGGGCCTGACCCGGTGGCTGTTGCGCCTGCACTGCACCCCGGACGCCGCCGGAGCCATCGCCGAGGTCCTCGCCCGCCGTCCCGACACCAGCTGGGTCACCGTCGCCTCCGGCGGCACCGAGCTCTACTGCGCGCTCAACGCCCGTACAGCCGAGGAACGCAACACACTGCTGCTGGAGAAACTGCCCCGTACCCCCCGGGTGCTCTCCGTCAGCGCTCACTGCATGATGCGTATCTTCGTCGGTGCGACCAGCACCTGGCACGCCACCCGGTTCGAGCCGCAGGGCACCGCGGCAACGGTGGATTCCGGCGCGTCCGCCGCCCCGCTCAGCCTGGACGCAACCGACCGCATTCTCTTCACCGAGCTGGCCCGAGACGGCCGAGCAACGCTGCCCGAACTCGCCGCCGCCGCCCACCGCTCCCCCTCCAGCGTCCAACGCCACCTCGACCGCCTCCGCTGCGAGGGTGCCCTGAATCTCTCCGTGGACTTCGATCCGCAGCTCCTCGGCTACCACATGGCCACCCGGATCTGGCTGAACGTCACCCCCGCGCACCTGCGCATCGTGGGGGAGACTCTGGCCACCCACTCGCAGATCGCCTTCGCCGCAGCCATCACCGGCACGTCCAACCTGGTCGCCAGCGGCATCTTCCGCGACCCGGCCGACCTGTACGACTACATCGACCGGCGCATCGGCCGGCTCCCCGGCATCCAGGGCATCGAGACAGCGCCCACACTGCGGGAGGTCAAACGCCTTGCTCCTGCCATGACTTGAGCGTGGTTTCCCGGGCGAGTCCGCGGGCACCACCGCGGCGGGCCGCCTCGTCAGCGGGCGCGCGATTCTTGAGACGGGCGCAGACGGAGCGCTCGTCGTACCTCCGGTCCATCACCCCTCGTCGTACGGACCCACGACCAGTACGGGGCGGACCTCGCCGAAGCCCTCGATCAGCTCCTGCGCCGCGCCTGTACCGGACACGCCATCCGCCGAACAGCACCTGATCACCCGCGCCGACCCCGGCCGGACGCCCTGCTCGCACAGCGGACCGGACAGCCCGCAGTACCCGGACCGGCCTTCCGGCGGGACGGCTCCCGAACCAGCGGTGACGCAGGTGTGGCCGCTGGCCGGCACCGGGCTTCCGCTACGGCAGACGGCGGGTGAAGAAGGTTCCCACCCCGCGCCGAACCCGGGCGAGGGTCGCGTCCGGGTCGCCGGTACCGACGAGCGCGGAACGCGCCGCTGATGTCACTTGACCGGTGGTCTGGAGTTGCGGGACGAACGAGCCGTAGTCGGTGAACGCCCAGTGGTTCGCGTCGGCGAGCAGCGCGCGGCGGCCGGGCAGGCCTTCCCAGGAGGACTCGATCCGGTCGGCGCCCTCGAATCCGTCGGTGCGGAACAGCAGCAGCCCTCGCCCGAGAGCGGCCGGCGTGTCGTACAGATCGAGATAGCCCTCAAGGTTCGCCACCGCGCGGACCCGGGGGTCGCCGCAGGCCGCGTACACGACTGCGGTGCCGCCCGCGGAGTGTCCGTACATCCCGATCCGGCGGGTGTCCATGACCGGGGCGAGTTGCAGGCCGCCGAGCCGGTCGAGTACCAGCCGGAGGTCCGCGACGCGGGTGTGGATCATCGTTCGGAAGGTGGCCGGGTCCGGCGGTCCGATCAGGGCGGTCGTGCGCATCCCGGTCGGCAGCTCCACCTGGGAAGCGTCACCGGGATGGTCGACGAGGACGACCACCCGGCCGTGGCTCGCCAGGTCCTCGGCAAGGCTGGTGCCGAGTGTGCGGGAGTCGCCGCCGCCCGGTGAGTACACCAGGACCGGGCGCCGCCCCGGCAGCGGCGGAGCCGCCACGTATCCGTGGGTGAGCACCGCGCCCCAGTCCACCTGTCCCGGCTGCGGCAGCCCGGGGTGTACGCGCGGTGCGTACCCGGCAAACGTCGTGGCCTCGTTCGGGGTGAGTTGGGGCGCGCGGGAACGGCCGCGCACCGACCGGGCCGGGTACAGGACGGTGAGCATCAACTCCCTTACGCCGCCCACCCACGGGTCCGTGCGGTCAGGGTCGATCAGATGGACTGTCCGCATGCCCACGGGATGCGGACCCGTCGGCGCGGGCAGCCGGAGAAGGGGGCCGGCACCGATGGCGGACGTGGCCGTGGGCAGCAGCGCGGCGGCGCTCCCGAATAGAGTGCCTTTCAGAAGAGTGCGTCGAGAAGTCATACGAAGCATCCTTGAGTCGGGGCCCGTCGCGGCGCGAAGGCTCAGGCCCTGGCCGAAAGGCTTGACCAGGACGAGGAGTTGTGGGGGTGCTGCGCATCCGCTTCACCACACAGGACATCGCACGGATCTGCTTCGCGCCCCGCCCGGCGCCGCTCCAAGAGCTGCACGCCGCCCTGAGGACCGTTGTGACCCGGCAGGGCGGGCCGCTGTTCGCACCGTGGCGCGGCCGTGTCCTGCGCTCCCTCCCGGCCGCCGCCGCCCCGCTCGCCGACCTGGTTCCGGCGGGCCGCCCGCCGTCCTTCCTCGATGTCCTCGGCGACACCCTGGCCGACAGCTTCGAACAGATCCGCGCCATCAGCCCCGGCGTCGTCCGCTCGGAGCTGGAGCGGATCTACGAGGACGTACCCGCCCCTGCCTGGATCCGCGGCCTGCGCACGCACGACGACATGGCCTGGCGCACCCTGTACCGCGCGCAGCAGGCCGCGTACGAGACGGTTCTCGCCCCGGTCTGGTCCGTCGTACAGGAGCTGCATCGCGAGGAGTTCACCCGCTACGCACTCACCGTCGCCGAGCACGGTGTGGCCGCCGCACTGACCGGCCTGGCTCCTGGCAGCCGCCTCGACGGGGAAGTATGGGAATGGCCCGACGCGGCAGCCCGGGACGTCCGCCTCGACGGGCGGGGCCTGGTGCTGCTGCCCACTTTCCATCACCCGGCGGGTCCCCTTCTTCAGGACTCCCCGGGGCGTCCCGCAGTCCTGACGTACCCGACCGGGTCGCCCGGGATTCCGCTCACCACGGGGCGCCCGGACGTATCCGCCGAGGCCCTGGCCGCAGTCCTGGGCCGCACCCGGCTCGACGCCCTGCGCCTCCTCGCCGAGCCACACACCACGACGTCCCTGGCCCGTGCTCTCGATGTCAGCAACGCGACGGCCTCGTCGCACGCGGCGGCACTCAGATCGGCAGGCATGACGACGACGACCCGCACCGGCCGCTCGGTCACCCACCGACGCACGGCCCTCGGCACACTCGTCGCGGGCGCCTGACCGCCGCGGTCCGAGCGCTCTGCCCTTTCGTGAGTGCTCGACAATCCGGAGAACGCCTCCTGGCCGCAGGACGCGAACACGCTTCTCTGCACTTCGAAGCGAGCGCTTCTCGGTCGCTGCATCGGCCGAGGGAAATGCGATTGCCGACCGTCAGACACGTTGACATGATTGCGAGCGTGATCACTGCTGAGACGCGGGACTGTCTGATCGTGACGGGAATGCCGGGGGCCGGGAAGTCGACGGTGACCAGACTCGTCACCAAGCACCTTCCGCGCTCCGCGCGGCTCGACGGCGACTTCATCAGCAGGCTGGTCGTCAACGGTCGCGTCTGGGCCCTTGGCGAGCCTGCCGACGAGGCGGCGCGCCAAGCGGAGCTGTGCAACCGCAATCTGTGCACACTGGCGAACAACTTCTCCGACGCCGGCTTCACGCCCGTGATCGACTGGGTGATCCCCGACCGCGCGCAGCTGGACTTCTTCGTCTCCCTCCTCCCGGCTCGGCAGGTCTTGTTCGTCGTTCTCGCACCGGGCATCGAGGCGTGCCGGTACCGCAACACCATCCGTGATCCACGGGAGCGGTTCGACTTCGACGGTTATGAGGATCTCGATGCCGGCATGAGGCGCGAGCTCGGCGATGTCGGGTGGTGGTTCGACACCGCGGCGCTCACTCCCGAGGAGACCGCCGATCGCATCGTCCGGGAAGCCCGCCGCCGCGCCCTGGTGAACTGACCGAAGTCGGCTCTCACCGTACTCGGCCCACTGCCGAAGGCGGTCGGCTTGCTTCTCCTCCTCGGTGATGTGCCGCAGGTTCTCCTTCAGAGCGGCGCCCTGCCCGACTCGACCTCGATCTCGGGCACAGCTGCGTGGCGCAGCGGGCCGCGCGGCCTGCTGATGCTCAGGAGTCAGCGGGTGCGTTGACCGGCACGGCGGTCTTGAAGTCGGTGAACGTGATCGTCGCTTCGATGTCGGGGTCGGACGCGAAGTGGATCTTCTGGCGTACGCGCACGACTCGGCCCTCGTTGTCGATCCATGCATCCGCGTCGATTGTGGTGGCGGGCCGCAGGTTGCGCCCGACGGTCCTGTCCACCGATTCGACGTCCTTCGGGGTGAGGCGGGCCGATACGCGCATGGGTTCCCTGTCCTGGTGCACGGAGGCCCTGTGTCCGAGCATGAGCCGCACGTACTGCGGGAGCCGGTCCGTGGGTATACCCCCTTTCGCCGCCGACGCAGGGAACTCCTGCCATGACCCATGGGTTCCGGTGGCCCGCCGGTACACCTTCTGCCGGGTGATCACGACGTCTTCGGTGTACTGCTCGGTTGTGTCCGTCGTGCGCCCGGTGAACGGTGCGTTGAGGTTGACCCGCCCCTCCATGAGCTGGAGTCGTCGGGGCCCCGACCGCGTGACGGCTCTGAGCTCGGCCGAGTACGGGACATCGGCGGCTGCGCCCAGCCGATCTCGGACTGCCTGCGGGCCGCTTTCCGGCGGTGCGGGCCGGATCGAGGAGCATGCGGAGAGCATCAGCCCCAAGAGCACCGGAGTCAGGGCTGCTTTCCGGCGATGAAACACAGATGGCTCCTCTGAGTGCTGAGCCCGAGCAGGAAACACTCCGGGCCGCAGGTGGATGGTGGGCTCATCCTGTCCGGCCCCGGAGATCGGGCGGGCTCAGGGGGATGCGGTGTGATCAAGAGAGTGTCGGACAGTTACGGAATTGCCTTCTTCATCCGCACAACCTTCCGGCCGGCATCCGCCGTCCTTGAAGCGCTTGTCCAACGGTTGACCTGCAATGGCGTTGCACCCAGCCGTCGTTGGTCATGGTGACGAGGCTCTGGTGGCGACCACGGGCTGGGACGGTCGCCCTCTCTTTTCGGGAAACCGCCGTCTGAGCCGTTGCGACAAACGGTCAGCTCCTCCTCGACCCGTCCCTTTCGCGACGGGCACCGGGACGGTCTGCTCCGTGTCGCCCCGGGCCCCGGTGCGGGCCGCTCGGAGGAGCGGGTGGGCGGGCCGCGATCCGGCAGCCCGGCCGACGCTCCTTTCACGGACCGCTCGCACCGAGGTTGCGCTGTCCCGTGGTGCTGCTCACCCGGCGGCGCAGCGAAGGCGCTCGATCATTGCGGGCACGTGGTCGTCCACGAAGTCCAGGACATCGCCTTGGGAGGTCGAGAGCGTCTGCCCCCCGTTCTCCAACAGCTTGATGTTGAAGTGCATGTACGTTGCCGGAGTGCTGTTCTTGCAGTTGATTTCGACGACGGCGCCGTCGTCTCCGACGACAGCGGCGCCAGGGACGACGAGGCCTCGCCTCTGCCCGTTCTTGAACTGCCGTGGCGCGGAAACCCAGCTCTCGGCGGGCAGGGGTTTGGCCTCGAAGACGATGTCATCGGTGAGGACCACCGACTCGTCCACCTTCACCTGGCAGAACAGACGGCTCCCCGAGGCGGACTGTTCGGCCTCGGCCACCTCCCCCTGCGGGAGCAGCGGCTCAAGCGCATCCTTCTCGATCGGCCGCCCGCAGAACTCCTCGGGCACAGCAGGCGTCTGAGCACCGCAGCCGGTCGCCGTCACCGACAGAATCACCGCTGCGGCTACAGCCGCAGCACCCCGCTTGAACAACTCGATCCCCCACGATCCTCGTTCGCCGCACCTGCGCGCCCGCCACAGAGTACGGCCCCGAGCGCCCTGGCACGGCACCGCTCCCAGGCAAGTCGGAGAGGCGGGTCCAGGGCCGGCGAGCGCAGAGGGCACAGGTCAGTTGTCGGCTGCGGCGACGGCGGTGCGTACACCGAGGGGCGTACGGGAGAGGCGGGCGCAGTGGCTCGCGGGCCCGGGCCGGACGTCCCCGTCAGCGGTCCCCGGATCCCGCAGGTCCGACCCTTGACGTGCGTTTGACGACCGCCCACCCGCCCGTAAGGTCCGCCCCGGTCCTACTTGCTGTGCACGATCTGGATCAGGTTGCCGCAGGTGTCGTCCAGCACTGCGGTGGTGACCGGTCCCATCTCCAGCGGGTCCTGGGTGAAGTGCACCCCGAGGCCGCGCAGCCGGTCGAACTCCGCGTTCACGTCGTCCACGGCGAACGACGCGGCGGGGATGCCGTCCTGGACGAGCGCCGTCTTGTACGGCTTCACCGCGGGATGGCCGTCGGGCTCCAGCAGCAGTTCGGTGCCGTCGGGGTCCTCCGGCGAGACCACGGTCAGCCACCGGTCCTTGCCCACCGGGACCTCGTGCTTCTTCACAAAGCCCAGCACGTCCGTGTAGAAGCGCAGGGCCTTGTCCTGGTCATCGACGAAGACGCTGGACAGGTGGATCCTCATGGGGTGCTCTCCGGGGTGTCGGTCCTGAGCCACCGGGTCACGATGCGCTCAAGGGGTTCGGTGTTCAGGTCGTGGAACTTGTAACGGCCCTGGCGCCGGGTACGGACCAGGCCCGCCGACTCCAGTACGGCCAGATGCTGGCTGATCGCCTGGCGGGACAGCCCCAGACCGTGCTTGGTCACCAGCCGTGTGCATATCTCGAACAGGGTCTGGCCGTCCCGTTCCATCAGCTCGTCAAGGATGCGCCGACGCGTCGGGTCGGCCAGCGCCTTGAAAACATCATCCGCCACGCCCCACACCATAGGCAAGCATCGACTTGCCTATCAATCGGGGGCCGCCCACACCTACCGTCCTCCGACCGGCAGCAGGACGATCAGCCGGGTACCCGGCCGGTTGTCCTCGATGTGAGTGCTGCCGTGGTGGTGTCGTCACTCGCCCGGTCTCGTGAACGGACGCCCGCTGGTCGACCGCCTTCGAGCCGGACATCAGCACTGCGCCCGCGCCGGTCAGGCCGACATCACGAGTGCAAGTTCAGTCACCTGGGGTGCAATCATCTTCCGGACCGGCCACGTCACTACGAAACGTCCGGCCGGTCACGGACGCGGGTAGTCCGGCATGATGCCGGGATGAGCATCATCGTCGAGTTCTTCGCTGCTCCGAATGACGCGTCAGCGGCCCGGGCTCTTCGGAGCGGGCCGCAACGCGCATTCGAGTCGCTCTCCTTCGGCAACTTCGATCCCGAAGAGGCTCTGGTCGAGTGGGAGTGCCTTCTCACCGGCGGCAGCTTCGAGGAACTCGTCGAAGCCGACGAGCCTCGCCCCGTCGCAGGCTCGGAGGACGACGGGTGCGTCGTCTTCGCGATCTCGCCTCGCCTTTCCTCCGCGCTCGCCGAGGCCGAACGGTCCGAGTTGAAGGACGTCGCTGTCGCATGGTCCTCGCAGCGGGCGGAGGACGGCGAGGTCATCGACACGGAGACCGCCGAAGTGATCCTGAGTGATCTGGCCGCTCTCGTCAGCGGCGCCCGGCGCCAGGGCCAGAACAGCTACTGCTGGGTTGCGTAGGACTTCACTTCCTGGCTCCGGCGGAACGCTGGTGAGCCCTGCGGACGGTGGAGTCCACCGACACAGTCCAGCCGATGTCGTCTGCCCTCTCAGCTGCTGCACCGCGCCAAGGATGCGTTCCCAGGTTCCGTCGACGACCTACCCGATCAGCCGTTCATGGGCGGTCTGGAACGAGCCGAGCTCGTCGGGCAGGTCTCGCCAGGGTGAGCCGGTTCGGTGCTTCCACCCGATGGCTTCCAAGGTGCGGCAGTGATCGGCCCATCGTCGACCGCGTACCGGATCGGCCGGCATCAGCGGCTCGATCCGGTCCCACATCGCATCAGTGATCACTAACCGGACGGACACATCCGTTCAACTGACCGACCATTCAAAGAGACACGCTCTAGTACTGCAACGGTGCTTGCCGTGACTGATGGCCAGGTCGGTCGTTGGTGTGGTTGTGGGTGGGGACCTTGCTGATGTCAGGTTGTGGGCGAGTGAACTGGAAGCTGTGCATGAGCGGTTCGTGC
>NZ_JBCEWQ010000083.1:0-37127 GCF_038448545.1 Streptomyces sp. CLV115 | reverse complement strand
AAACTAGGATGGGCACCGAGGGCGGGACGTCGCACGGGCGGGGGGCTCGTGGGCCGGGCGGCGATGGGCACCACCCGGAAGATGGGGTTCAGGTGACTGAGGAGAAGGGCTCGTCGGGCGGTACGGGCCTGCCGGCCAGCATCGAGGCCGCCTGGGGGCTGCGGGCGCGGCCGGTCAAGGGCCCGAAGCCGGGGCTGAGTCTGGCCCGCATCGTGGACGCCGCGGTGGCGGTGGCCGCGTCCGAGGGGCTCGGCGGGGTGTCGATGGGGCGGGTCGCCAAGGACCTGGGGGCCTCGACGATGTCGCTCTACCGGTACGTGTCCGCCAAGGGGGAGCTGTACGTCCTGATGCAGGAGGCGGCGATGGGCCCACCGCCCCCGCTGCCCGCGCCGACCGGCGGCGCCGGCTGGCGGGAGGCGCTCTCCCGGTGGGCGTGGGCGCAGCGCCGGGTGTTCCACCGCAATCTGTGGATGCTCCGCATCCCGGTCTCGGGCCCGCCCGCCAGCCCGAACTCCGTCGCCTGGTGGGAGCAGGGTCTGAGAGCCCTCGAAGGCACCGGTCTGGACGCGCGCGACGAGGTCTCCGTCATCCTGCTCGTCAACGGGTTCGTACGGAATGAGGCGCTGCTGATGAGTGATCTCGCGGCCGCCGTCGAGGCGCGTGGCGTTCCGGCGCAGGAGGTGGCGGACGGGCACACCCGCACCCTGAACCGGCTCGTCGACCCCGTGCGCCATCCGTCGCTCTCCCGGGTGCTGGATTCCGGGGTGCTGGGGGCGCCGCGCGGGCCCGACGAGGAGTTCGCCTTCGGGCTGGAGCGGGTGCTGGACGGGATCGAGGCGCTGATGGAGGCGCGGGCCGAGCCGGACGGAAGGCGGGCGCGGCCGCTGCCCGAGGTCAAGTCCGGTTGAGGTCGGGAGCGTACGCTTCGTGGTCATGGACGGAGAGAAGCCCGGGACCGAGCGGATGAGCCTGCGGGAGCGGAAGAAGCGGCTGACGTACCAGGCGGTCTCCGAGGCCGCGATCGCGATGTTTTTGGACCGGGGCTTCGACAAGGTGTCGGTGGCCGAGGTGGCCGCGGCCGCCGACATCTCGAAGCCGACGCTCTTCCGGTACTTCCCGGCCAAGGAGGACCTGGTCCTGCACCGGTTCGCCGACCACGAGGACGAGTCGGCCCGCGTGGTCGCCACCCGGGCGGAGAGCGAATCCCCGCTGGACGCGCTGCGCCGCAACTTCCTGGCCGGGCTGGAGCAGGGCGACCCGGTGACCGGGCTCTGCGATGTGCCGCAGGTGCTGGCGTTCCAGCGGCTGCTGTACGGGACGCCGTCCCTGGTGGCCCGCCTGTACGGCTACCAGAGCCGCTCGGAGGCGGCGCTCGCCCGTGCGCTGGGCGACCGGGTGGCGGACCGGCTGGCGGCGGGCCAGATCGTCGCCGTACTGCGCATCCTCGCCCTGGAGAACTGGCGGCGGATCGACGCGGGGGAGAGCGCGCGGCAGGTGTACGCGGATGCGGTCGAGGCGGCCGAACTCGCCTTCGCGCAGCTGCGGTCGGGGCTCGGGGAGCAGTGGTAGCTCAGGAGACCCGGTCGTCCTCGGCGTGCAGCACCGCTTCGGCGATCTCCCGCACCCGGTCCCGGGTGATGCCGGTGCGCTGTTCCACGGCGAGGGGGTGGTCGGTGTGCTCCAGCTCGATGCTGGGGCGGCGGCCGATCGGGCGGGTGTGGGCGTTGGTCCGCAGGTTGGTCGTGCGGGGCGAGTACAGCCCCAGCTCGGTGCTCAGCCAGCCGAAGTACGGCTGCTCGGACTCGCGGCCGGGGGTCTCCCACACATCGAGGGCGCGGGCGAAGTTCTCCCGGCTGAGCGAGACCCAGACGCCCCAGGAGAAGGGCTCCTCGCTGCCGGACACGGGTATCTCGATCAGGCCCTTGATGAAGTAGTGCTCGTGTCTGACGATGCACTGGTCGCAGGAGAGCATGCTGTCGGGGTCGCTCTCCAGACTCGCGTCCCAGACGTCGGGCGCCATGGTCGAGTACCCCATCGGGAGTTCCGCGTGGTGTTCGCCGCAGCGGGAGCAGATGTAGCCGGGGTCGATAGCCATGGGCGGGATCCTAACGAGAGGCTCCGGGGCCGTGGTCGGAATGCTGCCCGCTTCCTGCCGTCACCGTTCGCTGTCGGGCCGTTCCCCGGAGTACGTCCTCGCGTACCGAGGCCCACTCCAGGGAGTGGCGGATGCCCTCCTTCAGTGAGTACTGCGGCCGCCATCCCAGCAGCCGCTCCGCCCGGTCGCTCCGGGTGTACGCCCCCGCCGCGTCGCCCGGCCGTGCCGCCGCGTCGACCGCCGGGACGGGGGTGCCGGTCACCTCGTTGAAGGCGTCGAGGAGTTCGCGCACGGTGGTGCCCGTGCCGGTGCCCAGGTTGATGACCATGGAGCCGGGCCCCGGCTCCCCGCCCCGTTCGGGCAGGAGGGTGTCGAAGGCCCGGAGCGCGGCCACGTGTGCGGCGGCCAGGTCCCAGACGTGGATGTAGTCCCGGATCCCGGAGCCGTCGCGCGTCGGGTAGCCGGTCCCGGTGACGTGGAACGGGACGCCCTCCTCCCGGGCCTGGATCATCTTGCCCAGGGCGTGGCTCGGGTGCCGCAGTTGCAGCCCGGTGCGCAGCTTCGGGTCCGCGCCGACCGGGTTGAAGTAGCGCAGGGACACCACCCGGAGCGGCCGGCCGGCGGAGATGTCGGCGAACATCGCCTCGCACACCGCCTTGGTGCGCGCGTACGGGCTCTGCGGGGCGAGCGGGGAGTCCTCGTCGACCGTCAGGTCCGCGCCGGCGGCGTAGATGGAGGCGGAGGAGCTGAAGATCATGCGGGTGCAGCCGTTGCGCAGCAGGTGGTCCGCGAACTCCAGGCTCTTGGCCACGTTCGCCCGGTAGTAGCCGACCGGGTCGGCGACCGATTCCGGGACCACGATCAGCGCCGCGCAGTGGACCACGGCATCGATGTCCGGATGCTCGGCGAAGACCCGGTCGATCAGGGCACCGTCCGCGATGTCGCCTTCGTGGAAGGACCGGCCCTCGGTGAACTCCCGCCTGCCCGTGACCAGGTTGTCGAGGACGACGGGAGTGATGCCGGCGTCCGCGCACGCGGACGCGACCGTGCTGCCGATGTACCCCGCGCCTCCGGCGATCAGGACCTTCATGCGATGTCCGCCTCTCTCAGTGAGCTGGTGAAGGGATCGTAGGCCGAAGCGGTGGGCCGGGGGCCTCGTCCGGAAGCCCGCCCGCCACCGCCTGGGGACCGCCGTTCCCGGCGCCTCTTCCGCCGGAACGTGTCCTTCTCGCCGGTCCGTGCCGTTCAGCCGGGGCGTGCCTCTCCCGCAGGGCGTGCCTCTCCCGCCGGACCGTGCCGGGCGGCATGAGTCCGGCACGGTCCGGCGGGAGTGCCGCCTGGGCGGTACGGTCCTCAGTCGCGACGCCCGAGCAGTGCCATGTCGTCCTCGTCGAGGACCAGGCGCCCGGCGGCCATGTTCTCCTCCAGGTGGGCGGGCGAGGCGGTGCCGGGGATCTGGACGATCGAGGGCGAGCGCGCCAGGCCCCACGCGATGGCCACCTGGTGCACCGTCGCGCCGTGCCGCTCGCCCACCTTCCGGAGGTTCTCCTGGCCGAGGTCGGTGTGCCCGCCGCCGAGCGCGAAGAACGGCATGTACGCGATACCGGCGTCCGCGCACTCGTCGACGAGCGCGGCATCGCCCTGGTCGAGCACACCGAAGCGGTTCTGCACGGCGGCGACCGGCGCGATCGAACGGGCCTCCGCGAGCTGATCGCGCGTCACATTGCTGACGCCCAGCTGCCGGATCAGCCCCTCCTCGCGCAGCGCCGCCAGTACGGCGAAGCGTTCACCGAGCGACTCGCCGCCGCTGCCGCTCAGCCGGCCGACCCGCAGATGCACCAGGTCGAGGGTGTCGACCCCCAGGTCCTCCAGGTTCCGCTCCACCTCCGCGCGCAGCTGATCGGGGCGGGCCTCGGCGTACATCTCGCCGTTCTCGTCCCGCAGCGGGCCGACCTTGGTGGCGATGGTGATGTCCGGGGCGTACGGGTAAAGGGCCTCGCGGAGCAGGTCGTTGGCCCGGTGGGTGGGGGAGAAGTAGAAGGCGGCGGTGTCGATGTACCGCGCCCCCAGCTCGACGGCGCGCCGCGTCACGGCCACGGCCTTCGCCGTGTCGCCGGCCGGTCCGCTCCACCGCCCCGGCAGCTGCATGGCCCCGAAGCCGAGCCGCGGGACGGTGACGATGCCGCCCAGTTCGAAGTCACCGGGGCCCGAGGCACTGTCGTTGCCGTCGTTGCTGGTGGTGCTGGTGGTGCTGGTGGTGGGTGTGGGAACGGAGTGCGGGGCCGGTTCGGCAGATGAGGAGGTCATGGGGGCAGCATCGCGCCCGTGGGGCCGGTTTGCCACATCCATTTCCTCCGCGGCAGCCCGGTGACCCGGCGGAACCCGCCGCCGGGGCAGCCCCGTTGTCCGTCCGCGCCGCGGTCGCTCCGGATTCCGCGGACGGTGTCCGGGCGCCGGTCCGGCGCCGGTCCGGCCGGGATCCCTCCCCTGCCGACCGGGATCCCTCCCCCTGCCGACCGGGATCCCTCCCTCTGCGGGAGGGGCCCGTCACTGCGCCTCGCGCAGCCGGAGCAGGTACGTCGCGGTCAGCGCGACGGCGCGGTCCTCGTCGTGCGACAGCTCCACGAGGGCGCGTGACGCCGTCGGTCCCGGGACACCCGCCAGCGCCTGGGTCAGCCGTCCGCGTGCGGGTGCGCCGGTGTCGTGGGCGAGGCGGTCGACGAGCCCGGTCGCGATCCGGTCCGCCGCCGCGGTGCCGTCCGCCGCCAGCACGCTCAGCGCATCGGCCGCGTCGGTGTCGTTCCTTCCCGCCGCGATCATGTCGATGAGCGTCGGGACCACATCGGCCGCGCCGCGTGTCCCGAGTGCCAGGGCCGCGTACCCCCGGACCACGGCATCGGGGTGCGTGAGGGCCTCCCGCAGCAGCGTGTCGGCCTCGTCGCCGGGCATCTCGGCGAGCGACCGAACGGCACGTTCCCGCACCGCGGCCACCGGTGAACCGAGGCCCTTCGCCAGCAGTGCCGGGCCGCCGCCCGATCGGGCCAGCGCCCACCGAATGGCTCCGGCGACGTTCGGCTCCGTCTCGCTCAACGCCGCCTCGACCAGGGCCTCCACCGGCACCGGGACCTCGTCGACCGAGGAGAGGGCGGCGCGCTGGCGCGCGTCGGGGCTCTTCGACGCCAGTGCCTGGAGGAGCGCGACGACCTGGAGGACGTCCTCCCAGCCGTCCGGGTCCGCGGCATCGATCCGGCGGAGCCGTGTGAGCAGTTCGGTCTCGGCCGCGATCCGCTCGCGTGTCTGACGGATGAGGTCACCGACGAGCGCCGAGGGTACGAAGCCGGGATCGTCGAGCGCGCGCCCGATCTCACGGAGTGTCAGCCCCAGCGACCGCAGGCTCTCGACATGGAAGATCCGCCGGATGTCCTCCTCGGAGTACTCCCGGTAGCCGGAGCCGGTACGGCCCGAAGGCCGCACCAGACCGAGCGACTCGTAATGCCTGAGCATGCGGGCACTGACCCCGGACCGTCGCGCCACCTCACCGATCAACACGCCTCATCGTCCCTCCCGGCCGGACCCGCCGAGGGCCACGACGCGCTTCGCCTCCTCGATGGCGAACTCGAACCCGGTGTCCGGATCGCGCAGCAGCCGTTGGGTGGCGAGCGCGTGCGCGTGCGCGCCGGGGTCGGGGGACGACGTCGCCGCGTGCAGGGCCGGTGCGACCACTTCGCCGAGCGCGACCAGCGCCCGGCTGAGACTCAGCTGCGTCTGACGGCCACCGCGCCCGAGCTGTGTCGCCAGCACCACGGCCAGGGCGGACTCCTCGCCTTCCGGTACGAGTACGACCGCGGTCCGCCAGGCGCTCCGCGCCACCTCGTCGTCGGCGTCGGTCAGCAGCGCCCGGGTGATCGCCGGCCACGCCCGCCGGTCCCCGATCTTCGACAGCGTGTGCAGCGCCTGACTCCGTGCCTGCGCGTGCTCCGAGCGGACCTCGCGGACCACCGGAGGGAGCGTCAGGGACACCGGGTGGCGGGTGAGCGCCCAGGTCAGCATGTCGCGGACGAAGAACTCGGGCTCGATCGCGCATCGCTCGACGAGCTTGCCGACGAAACGAGGGTCGGGTGCCGTACCGACCGCCATGGCGGCCCGCAGCCGCACGGACGCACGACCGTCCTCCAGCGCTCCGAGCGCCCGCGCCACATCCGTGTCCTGTCCCGTGATCGTCATCGAGACCACCTCCTCGGCAAGCAGTGAAGGCCTTGTCACAGTGTCAAGGTCAAGCGGCGTCCGCCGTGCACGGGACGCCCATAGGAATTCCCTATGGCGCCCGCTGGTATTTCGTCTTTGCCTCTCGCTCTTTTCCGTACGTACCGTGAAACAGCTCGGCGAGGCGGTCACTTTCCTCATTCCGTCGGGCGGACAAACACGCGATCGAGAGGACCGGTGGCATGCCCACAATCGGAAACGGATCGGGAACACGGGAATTCACGGGAAGGCGGGCCCTGGTCACAGGTGGTTCCCGCGGCATTGGAGCGGCCGTCGTGCGCCAACTGCTGGACGCGGGCGCCGAGGTGCTCACGACTGCCAGGTCGGCGACGAGCACGGTGCCCGACGGGGCCTCCTTCGTGGCGGCCGATGTGCGGACGCGGGCCGGGGCGGAGACGGTCGCCGCCGCCGTGCGGAAGGAGCTCGGCGGGGTGGACATCCTGGTCCACAACGCGGGCGGGGCGCGGCCCCACGCAGGCGCCCTGGCCATTCCGGACGAGGAGTGGCAGGACGCGCTGGACCTGAACTACCTGGCGTCGGTACGGCTGGACTCGCTGCTGGTCCCGGGTATGCGGGAGCGGCAGTCGGGGACGATCGTGCACGTCTCCTCGGCCGCGGTCCTCACCCCCGTGGGACCGTTCCTGCACTACGTGGCGGCGAAGGCGGCGCTGGAGACGTACAGCCGGGGGCTGTCCCTGGAGCTGGCCCCGTCCGGGATCCGGGTCAACACCGTGACCCCCGGCAGGGTCGCCACCCCCGGCGGCGAAGAGACACGGGAGCGGTGGGCGCGCCTGGACACGGCGCCGGGCCAGACCGGTGCCGACGCCACCGCCCCGCTGGGACGCGACGGCCGGCCCGACGACATCGCGGACGCGGTGCTGTTCCTCGTGTCCGACCGGGCGGGCTGGCTGACCGGGAGCAATCTCGTCGTGGACGGCGGTGAATTCCCGAGGGGCTGACGCAATTGCCAAGGATTCACGCAATTCCCGAAGGGGGCGTGGATTCCCCGGGGGAATTCGGCGGCGCCCGCCCCTTTCCGGTCCTCAGCGGGTCGGAGAGGGGAAATCGGAGCCGGACCAGGTCTCCTTGCGCAGAAGTTCGAGCAGGGCCGCCTCCGCCGGGCCCGCGCCGGGCCGGACCACGGCGATGACGGGCTGGGACACGGCCGGGAGCACCGGACGCACCAGGTGCTCGTGACCGTGGGGCACCGCGGAGGCCGGGACGAGCGTCACCCCCAGCCCGTGGGCGGCCCAGCGTACGGCCGTCGCCGTCTGGGACGCGCGGGCGGCCGTGACCGGGGTCAGACCGTTCTCCCGCAGTACGTTCAGCAGCACGCCGTCGAGCGCGCTGTCGCGGTCGAACCGCACCCACGGCTCCCCGTCCAGTTCGCGCAGCTCGACCCGGTCCGCGCCGGGCTGCCGGTGTCCGGCGCCCACCACGACGAACTCCTCGTCGCCGAGGTGGTGGGCGTCGGCGGGGCTCCGCTCGCACGCCGCCATCAGGGCGAGGCCCAGTACGCCCCGGCGGCACAGCCGCTCCAGCTCGGCGGAGCTCGGCTCCTCGAAGACGGTGACCTCCAGCCGCGGGAAGCGGCGACGCAACGCACCGAGCGCGCCGGGCAGTTGCCGTGTGCCGAAGCCCATCTGGACGGCGACCACCAGCTCGCCCACCAGTTCGTCGGCGCCGGCCCGCGCCGTCGCCCTGGCCCGCCGTGCCGCGCTCACCGCGGCCTCGGCCTCCCGGAGGAACGCGCGGCCGACCACGGTGGGTACCAGCCCGGTCGGCGTGCGGGTGAACAGTTCCACGCCCAGCTCCCGCTCCAGGCCGCGGATCTGCTGGGACACCGATGGCTGGGCGACGTGCAGCAGCTCCGCGGCCGCCGTCACCGAGCCCTCCTCGGCGACGGCCAGGGCGTACTCGAACTGACGAAGGCTCATCGGCCTCTGCTCCCTCGTCCCCTCGTAGTCATCGCTGTAGTGGCTGGCAACCCGGTACCGCCGCCAAAGATTCCTGAGGGCCCGGCGGCCCGGGTGGTCGGGCCGCCGGCCGGGTCAGGCTTGGAATTCGGGCGGGAAGCCGGTCCAGCGCAGTTCCGCCGGCAGGTGCCCCATGTCGTTGTGGAACAGCACGGTGGACGGCCTGCCGGGTGCGTAACGGATGACCGTCAGAGCCGCGTTGCAGTGGTTGAGGCCCAGCCAGCGCCACTCGGGCGCGTCGAGAGCGGCCCGGACCAGCCAGCCGATGAGGAAGTTGTGCGTGACGACCAGTTCATGGCGGGGGCGGTCCCCGTCGACCGGTCCGGTGAATTCCGCGAGCGCCTTCCGGGCCAGCGCCGGACCGGGATCGCGCTCCTCCTTTGGGACCTGAGCCAGGAAGCCGAGCAGGGCATCGGCCGCATCCGGCGGCAGCTCCTCCTTCGCCGGCAGGTAGGGGACGTAGTCGCCGGCCGTCTCCGACCTGTGCAGCGGGACGCCGTCGAGCTGCGCGCCGATCAGCTGGGCCGTCTCCTGCGCCCGGGGCAGCGGCCCGTGGTGGATCGCCGAGAGCGGGGTGCTCCGGAGCCGTTCACCGAGCAGAACGGCCTGGCGCCGACCGTTCTCCGTCAGGGTCGTCTCATCCGCCGACGCTTCCCCGTGCCGAGCGAGGTAGAGGTACCGAGCGGCTGTGTCCGTCATGTCGCGTGTCTCCGTCGCCATCCGTGATCTCGTACATCAGAGATGGACGCGGAGCTCTTCGCACACAGTTCCGTCGCGGCTGTCTCTGACCTGGGGTGTCTCAGTGTGGGCGGGATGCGGGCGAGACGGCTGTCTCCCCCGGTCCGAGGTGCCGCGCCTCCGGGAGCACGGGGCGGGCCGACGGCTGAAGGATCCTTCCCCCGGTCCGGACGACCGGCGGTCGACCCCGCTGTCATCGGGCAGCGTTCTGCGCGCGGGTGTCCGGAATCGGCCGCGCGGGGGCAGCGGCGATCAGCAGAGCGGCGAACAGGACGGGTGCGACGGTCTGGTACCCGATCCAGACTTCGCCCCCGGCGCTGCTGCCCTGCCGCGCCATCAGGAAACCGGCCAGGGCCGCCAGCACCCAGCCGCTGTCGTAGGCGATCATGAGCCGCGTGTACGTGCGCATCGGCCGGCTCTGCGTGTAACCGATCTCGATGCCGCCGCCGATCAGCAGGGCCACGCCCGAGACGGCCATCAGCCAAGCAGGCGTGCCGAGCAACCGGCCGAGCGGGGCGGCGCCGACGATGCCCGCGGCGCCGAGCAGCACCTTGAACGCGCCGTCGGCGACGGCGCCCACCGTCCGGCGGGTCACCCGCGATGCCACGAGCTGGGCCATGAGCGTCCTCCTCGAAACTTGTCCCGAACTTGTCCCGACTGGTTCCGTAACGAGATTACGGCAATAATGAGACTATGAGAATGACGAGAGCGGAGGCCAAGGAGCGCAACCGCCGCGCCTTGCTGGACGCTGCGTTCGAGGTCGTCTCCCGGGACGGGTACCGGGCCAGGCTTGAGGAGATCGCCGCACGCGCGGATGTGACCACCGGCGCCATCTACTCACTGTTCGGGAGCAAGAACGGCCTGGTGGTCGCGGTGGTCGCCGACCACCTGCGGCCGTACTACGAGGAGATCGAGCAGGCGGTTCCCGCCGGACTCGACCTGTTGGAGGCGGTGGACGCCTTCGCCCGGTACTACCGGCGCAGCTGTGACGCCCCGGACGCGCTGCCTCGCCTGTCCCTCCAGATCACCCTGCTGGACATGGCCCTGCACGATCCGGACCTGGGATCCCGGCTCGCCGTGTCCGTCCGGGAACAGGAGAACCATCTGATCGCGCTGTTCACCGGAAGGCGTCACGACGGAGGCATCGTGACGCCGAAACAGGCAGAACGCCTGGCCATGGCGCTCAGGGCACTGTTCGTCGGTCTCGGCCAGGGCATCCCCCTCGGCCTCGCCCCCGGTGCCGACGAGCAGTACTTCGCCGACACCGCCCGGGCCCTGGCGTCCGGGATGCCCCTCGCCGATCAGGACGCGGACACATCGTGATGGCCGGTCGAGGCGTGCCGGTCGCGGTGTGGTGGTCGCCGCGGCTCAACTCGAAGTGCGTGCCGCTCGTTCCTGCTGCCGGAGCTCCATGACGTCGGCGATCACGCAACTGGTGTTGTCGGGACCGCCGGAGCTGTTGGCGAGGGCGATGAGTTCGCGGACGGCCTGCTCGGGCTCTCCGGTGCCGGTGAGCACCCGGTGGATCTCTTCCTTCGGCACGACGGCCGACAGGCCGTCGGAGCAGAGCAGGTAGCGGTCCCCCTGCCGGGCGTCGTGGAGGCGTACGTCCGGGGTGCCGTCGGCTCCTGGGCCCAGGGCCCGTACCAGCAGCGACCGTTGGGGGTGGGAGGCGGCCTCTTCCGGGGTGAGACGTCCTTCGTCGACCATCGACTGCACCATGGTGTGGTCCTGCGTGATCTGGAACAGCTCCCCGCCGCGCAGGAGGTGGACGCGGGAGTCGCCGATGTGGACGAGGGCCAGCTGCGATCCGGTCCAGAGCATCGCGGTGAGCGTCGTGCCGGCCTCTTCGGGAGCGGGGACGGTCCCGGCGATGCCGTGCACGGCCTGCTTGGCCCGGTCGATCGCGTCTTCGAGGACGTTGAGGAGATCGCCTGCCGGGATGCTGTCTGTTTCGAGGTGCTTGAGCGCGTCGACGGCGGCCGCGCCGGCGGGGGCTCCTTGAGGGCCGAAGCCGTCGGCGACGGCGAGCAGGCGGGATCCGGCGTAGGCGGTGTCCTGGTTGCTCTCACGGACCAGGCCCTTGTCGGACAGAGCGGCGTAACGGATGCCCAGCGGCTTGGCGGTCGGGGACATGGCGGGGTCCTTCCAGGTCAGATGGCCGATGAGGAAGGAGGCGAGGTCCCGCCGCGCGGCGGTGTCGGCCTCGACCTGGGCCCAGAACGCGCGGACCTCCCGGGCCGCCTCGGAGGCCTCCAGCCCGCAGACGCCCTGGATGCGCGCCAGCGGCATTCCCAGGCGGCGGAGCCAGGCGACGAGCCGGGCCTGCTCCAGTTGTTCCGGGGCGTAGAAGCGGTAGCCGGTCGTCGGGTCGACACGGGCGGGGGTCAGCAGACCGAGTTCGTCGTAGAGACGCAGCGCCTTCGGCGACAGCCGGGACGCCTTCGCGAACGCCCCGATGGTCAGCAACCCCATGCCCGCCCCTCCTCATGCCGAGCACGTCGCCCGGCCCCACCGATGCTGTGGCTTCCCCCAGGGTGAAGGTCAACCAAGGCCAACCAAGGCCAACCAGGGCCAGCCAGGGCCAGCCAGGGCCGGCCGAGGTCAGCCATCGGTGGACACCTCTTCCGCACAGGGCGTGACTTTCCGCGTTGGCCGTCAGCATTGCCTTCACTCGGCATCGCCCTCGCCCTCGCCCAGCATTGCCTTCACTCAGCACCGCCCTTGCTCATCCATGCCAAGATTCGAGGGTGGACATGACCAACATCTCGCGTGCGGTCGCGGCTGTGACTTCGGTCGCCGCGTCGCTCGGCCTGGAAGCCACCGATGCAATCGTTCTCCACAACTCGAACAAGCTGGCACTGCGGCTGACCCCGTGCGACGTATTTGCCCGGGTCGCCCTTGTGGGGCAAGAGGTCGCACAGTTCGAAGTCGATCTCGCCCAGCGGCTCACCGAGGTCGGGTGCCCGATGTGCCCCTTGGAGCCTCGGGCGGACCCGCGTGTGTACACGCGCGACGGCTTCGCGGTGACGCTGTGGACCTACTACGAGCCCGTGACACCTCACACCTCACCGGTCGACTACGCCAAGGCGCTGGAGCAGCTGCACGCCGGCATGCGCAAGGTCGATGTGCCGAGCCCCAGGTTCACGGACCGGATCACGGAGGCGCAGGAAGTCGTCGCCGACCCGCACCGCTCGCCGGAGCTCGCCGACGCGGACCGCGTGTTCCTCAGCGGCAGGCTGGCAAGCCTGCGACGGGCGATCGACGACCGCGGCGCCGTGGAGCAGCTGCTCCACGGCGAGCCGCATCCGGGCAATGTGCTCAGCACGAAGAACGGACCGTTGTTCATCGACCTTGAGACGTGCTGCCGTGGGCCCGTCGAGTTCGATCTCGCCCATGTTCCCGAGGCGGTCTGCGAGTACTACCCGAGCGTTGACCAGGGGCTGCTGGACGAGTGCCGGCAGCTCGTCATCGCGATGGTCGCCGCGTGGCGTTGGGAGCTCGGCGACCAGTTTCCGGACGGGAGGCGATTCGGAGAGGAATTCCTGCGCCTGCTGCGCGAGGGTGCTCCTTGGCCGACACTCGACACCGTGACCAGGCGACTGGGCGGTCTGTAGAAGTCGCCGAAGGCCACGTGGAAGCTGCCCGTTCCCAAAAGATCTGGATCGAGGTGGTGTCTCTGACCCGGGCCTTGTCAGTTCTGCTGGGACGGGTTCGAAGCCGGGCGGCCCAGTGGATCTGGACGGTGCTGCGCCTGCTTGAGCGCGAGCCGAGACGGTCCCATTTGTTCTGTCGGACGGCACGGCCGTGGCCTGGTGTTTTTCAGTTCTGGTGGGACTCTTCCCGCAGGGCGTCGTAGTCGTCCGGCGTCGTCACCAGCATCAGTGATCGTCCCAGGGAGTCGGTCCAGCGAAAGAGGGCGTCGTTGGAGAAGGCGTGGGAACGGAGCTTTTCGCGGAGGGTGGGGACGTTCAGCCGGTTCTCGGCCTCTGTGCAGACGGCGTCGATGGTGCGCCGGTGCCGGTCGAGGTTCGTCCTAAGCCACGTACTGGCAGTCCCGTCTCGAACTCGACCTCCTCCGCCTCACTCAGCGATCGGCGGTGTTCACCTTTGGCATCCCGCCAACCGACCTCGAATTCGCCCACGTCCAGCGGTGCCGTATCACTCGTCCCACCCAACCCCATGGACTTCACTGTCCAGAATCAACGGGAATCCACCAGAAGTTTGGGCTGAAACCCCTCATGTGCGTGATGCTGCGAGCTGGCTCAGTCATCATCTTCATGATCACTGGCGACATCGTCCGAGGCGGGTCGAAGCCTGCGACGCGCCGCGTCCAGGCGTTCGCCATAGTCCGCTGCGAAGATCCCAGGCAGGGACTTGTCGAGCGTTCCGGCCATCCTATGAATGGGCGCCCAGACCGCCTCGTCATCGACGAGACGGCTGAGGTCCGTCATCTGCACTCGCTCCAGCCAGTCCGACAGGACCAGCGCTTCATCAGAGGTGAGCTTGATGATGATCTCCGTGTTCTCCACTGCTCGAACATAGTTCGCCGACCCCGCGGCGTCAGAGGTGCCTGGCACAGTGCCGCCGTGGACATCGATTCCTTCTGGAAGCTCATCGAAGAGTGCCGACGGCAGACGCGGGGCCGGGACGAACGGCTGGCGTGGTTGCGTGACGAGTTGTCGCGGAGGCCGCTGACAGAGATCGTGCAGTTCCAGGTCCGCCTGGACGAAGTGACGCGTGAAGCCTTCACCTGGGATCTATGGGCTGCGGCGGAGCGAATCTTCGGCGGCTGGTGTTCGGACGACGGATTCTGCTACTTCGGCCTGTGGATGGTGGGGATCGGTCGGGAAGCCTTCGCGCGGGCAGTGATCGATCCCGACGCTCTGGCCGACACTCCAGAGGTTCAGTGCCTGGTGGGTCGCCCTCGGGAGCTCTGGAACGACGACTGGCCGGAGTGGGAGTCTCTCGACTACGTCGCCATGGAGGCGTATGGACTACTCACCCGCGTGGATGACGACTGCGGCGACGCATTTCATGAAGCCGTCGAAGCCGAGCAGGGCGCTGTAGGGGGCAATCCAGGGCCGCGCGGCGAGCAGTGGGACGTGCGATGCGAAGACGAGGCGATGCGCAAACTGCCGAGGCTGAGCGCGATGTTTCCCCTCCGGCCGCTGGCTCGGTAGGCGCGAAAGCGCAAGGGATCAGGCCGAGGCTTCGGGGGTGTCGACAGACAGGCGATGCCACGCGTGGCCGCAACCGTTGGAGCAGAAGCGCTCTCGTCGGCGTTCGTCGGCGACGGCCAGCACCGCGATCAGTAGCCGGAATGACTTGAGGCGCTCGTCGTGCGGGGTGAGACTGGCGATCTTCCGAGTTGCTGGTCGATCCGCCCTCGTGCGATCAGAACTGCCGGTGTGTGCGTGGCGCGAAGTCCGGCGCGTCGGATACTTTCCGGGCCGTCCTCGGCGGTGGCGCGGGCCTGAATGCAGAAATGTGACAGGAGACGCAGGGTGTTGGACTGCTCTTCAGTGGAGAGGCTCTCGAACCACTCGATGCCCTGTGACATCGGCCGAAGCTCTTGTGCGAGCTCGTTCAGAATGATGTACGGATCAGCCATTCGCACACCCCGTTGCGCTCAGATCGCCGTTGTCCATGGTGCTGCGATGTGGAAAGCCCCGAACCCGCCCTCGCCGCTTCGGATCTGCACGTGGTGATGTGCTGTGCGATGTGCACCTTTACCTGTACGCCATGCTGAGCTGCACTGTTGATGGGGAGTCGAACCCCCGCGTTGCTCTTCACGCGCCAGGAGTGGGCTGGAAAACCGCCAGTCCTCGGTGTGTGCACGCCTCCGAAGCTGCTACCTGCTCCACATCGTCTCCGCCTGCTGGACTACTCAGTCCAGCAGATCCACCTCCCAGTTCGTGCGCTGGATCCGCACATCGACCTCGCGGATCTCCCGCGCAAGGACATCTGCCTGACCGCGCAGTTCCGCGACCGGAAGCGCGGAAAGCATCATCAGCTCGGACCGGAGTTGCCGGCCGTATCCCCGCTCGCTGCTACCCGCCGCCGCGTCCGCCGCCGCGGTGACCATAGAGTGACGCAACCGCAGGACATCCCGGCGTGCGAGGGCATCGGTGAGCGTGCCGTCGGGACCCATCTCCACGGTGGCGTTGGTCCGGTTGATCCGCCGGATCAACGTTTCCAGGGCGCTCAGCACCTCACCGGCCTCAGCCAACAACTGGGCGGCATCCTCGGCGGGTGTCTCCCCCTCCTGGTACCGCGCACTGCTGACGACGCGCGCTCGCAACTGCTCTACGCGGCGCGTCGCCTCCGCACGTTCTGCCAGTGCCTCGGCAAGCTTCACCGTCTCCACCTCCCCCTCCGTGAACTCGCACGAGTATACGAGTGAGAACCAGCTCACATGCACTTGGATTTTGACGCACAGGAGCCCTGACCAGGCACTGGAGCGAGAGCGGGCGGCCGCTCAGGGCGCTACGTAAAAGAATCCGACAGCACGAACGAGAACGAGTGGGAATGCGCCAGTTTCAGAGAGGCAGGACAACAGGACGGCTGGCTTCGCCGGGACTCCGCCAAGTCGTTCGCCAGAAGTGCTGGGACTCGCCACGTCTACTGGGAACGGACAGAAGCGGCAAGGAACCAAGCCGCCGTGCGAGTGGCGTGGCGCACTTTTGCAAGCGTCTGCTTGCAAAAGTTAGCAAGGGTGGCGCACCATCGGGGTATGGCATCCCTCAACGTCGGCAATCTCGGTGAGTACCTGCGCGAGCAGCGGCGCAACGCGCAGCTGTCGCTGCGGCAGCTCGCCGACGCCGCCGGGGTGTCCAATCCCTACCTCAGCCAGATCGAGCGCGGGCTGCGCAAGCCGAGCGCCGAGGTGCTGCAGCAGGTCGCCAAGGCGCTGCGGATCTCCGCCGAGACCCTTTACGTAAGGGCCGGGATTCTGGACGAGCGGGAGCGGGAGCGGGAGGAGCTGGAGACGCGGGCGGTGATTCTGGCCGATCCGTCCATCAACGAGCGGCAGAAGAGCGTGCTGCTGCAGATCTACGACTCCTTCCGCAAGGAGAACGGGTTCGAGCCCGGACCGGAATCCGGCGTCGCCGCCGGATCGGAGACCGGCGACGAGTCAGGGCCCGACGCCGGTGCGGACGGCGGCGGTGCCGACGCGGCTTCGGAGCCCTCGACGCTTTCGGAGCGTTCGGCGTCTTCGGAGCGTTCGACGTCTTCCATACCCTCCGAGCCCTCAATACCCTCCGCGCCTTCAAAGCCTGAGAAACCCTCAAACTGAGTCTGATGATCCGGGAGGACCACAGTCATGGCCATCACCGATGACCTGCGCAAGACCCTCACCGACCCGACCCCCCTCTACTTCGCCGCCGGTACGGCCGACCTCGCCGTCGAGCAGGCGCGCAAGGTCCCGGCGCTGATCGAGCAGCTGCGTACCGAGGCGCCGGAGCGTATCGAGGCCGTGCGCAACACCGACCCCAAGGCCGTGCAGGAGAAGGTGACCTCGCAGGCCAAGGAGGCGCAGGCCACCGTGCAGGCCAAGGTCACCGAGGTGATCGGGTCGTTCGACAGCGATCTGCGGAAGCTGGGCGAGAACGCGCAGGACCTGGCGCTGCGGAGCCTGGGCATGGCCGCGGAGTACGCGGTGCGGGCCCGGGAGACGTACGAGAAGGTCGCCGAGCGCGGCGAGCAGACCGTGAAGCACTGGCGGGGCGAGACGGCCGAGGAGATCGTCGAGATCGCCGTCGTCGTGGAGCCGCGCAAGGAGTCGAAGCCGACCGGCACCACGAGGACCGCGCCGGCCGCCAAGCCCGGTCCGGCGAAGGCCGCCCCGGCGCCGAAGCCCGCGTCCAGGGCCGCCAAGCCGGAGAGCAAGGCCCCGGCCGCGCCCGCCAGGAAGGCGCCCGCGCGCAAGCCCGTCGCGAAGAAGACCACTCCGCCGAGCGCGAAGTAGAAGCAGAAGCGGAAGCAGAAGCGGAAGCGGAAGCAGAAGCGGAAGCAGGAGAAGCAGGCGCCTGTCGGCGCCACGGCATCCCATGTCGGAGCTGTGGCGCCGACAGGCGTATGGCAGGCACGTGACAGGCGTGCGGCGGGGCGGGGCCGGGCACCATCAGGGGTGCCCGGATCGTTGTCCCGGTACCTTGGCCGCGAGGCGCTCATCGATTTATTAGGCGGTGCACACCATGTTGCTCACAGGATTCAGCACATTCATCACGCTGCTCTACGTGGCCATGATGGTGCTGGCGGTGGTCGCGCTGGTCATGGCAGCGGTGGCCCGTGAGGACGCCTACCGGGCCGCGGACAAGCAGAAGAAGTCCTTCTGGCTGCTCATTCTCGGCCTCGCCGTCGGCGTGAACGTATTGAGCCTCTACATGTCGGTGCTGTTCCTGCAGATCGCGGGCGTGGTCGCGTCCATCGTCTTCCTGGTGGACGTACGGCCCGCGCTGCGGGCGGTCTCGGGCGGCGGCAGCGGCCGGCGCGGCGGCTCCAGCAGCGACGGGCCGTACGGGCCCTACAACGGCGGGCGCTGAGCCTTCGCGGAGTACGCGGCGCGGGGCCGGGGGACGCCCCGGCCCCGTTCGCCGTCCGGGGTCCGGCCGCGGACGGCGTTCTGGTCGCGGTCGAGCAGGAGGACCGCGACGTCGTCGGTCAGTTCGCCGCCGTTCAGCTCCCGCACCTGGGCGACCGCGGCCTCCAGGAGATCCTCGCCGGCCAGCCCCTCCGCCAGCTGCCGGTTGATCATCGCGACCATGCCGTCCTGGCCCAGCCGCTGGGTGCCGACCGGGCCGACGCGCCCCTCGATCAGCCCGTCCGTGTACATCATCAGGCTCCAGGTGCCGCCGAGATCCACCTGTCGGCGCGGCCACCGCGCGCGCGGCAGCAGGCCGAGGGCCGGGCCGCCGTCCTCGTACGGGAGCAGGTGCGCGGCCCGTCCCTGCCGGGCGATCAGCGGGGCGGGGTGGCCCGCCAGGCAGAGCCCGGCGCGCCGGCCGTCGGGGGCGATGTCGACGGTGCAGAGCGTCGCGAAGATCTCCTCGCTCTCCCGCTCGTGCTCCAGGACCTGCTGGAGGGTGGAGAGCAGTTCGTCGCCGCAGAGCCCGGCCAGGGTCAGCGCCCGCCACGCGATGCGCAGTTCCACGCCGAGCGCCGCCTCGTCGGGGCCGTGCCCGCAGACGTCGCCGATCATCGCGTGGACGGTGCCGTCGGGCGTACGGACCGTGTCGTAGAAGTCCCCGCCGAGCAGCGCGCGGCTGCGGCCGGGGCGGTAGCGGGCCGCGAAGCGCAGATCGGAGCCTTCGAGCAGCGGCGTCGGCAGCAGCCCGCGTTCGAGGCGGGCGTTCTCCTGGGCGCGCAGGGTGGACTCGGTGAGCCGGCGCTGGGCCGCGTCGGCTCGCTTGCGCTCGACGGCGTACCGGATGGCGCGGCTGAGCAGCCGGCCGTCGAGCTCGTCGCGGAAGAGGTAGTCCTGGGCTCCGACCCGTACCGCCTCGGCGGCCAGTGCGGTGTCGTCCTCCGCCGTGAGCGCGAGGACGGCGTGGCCCGGGGCGATCCGCAGGACGTGTTGGAGGGTGGCGAGCCCGTCGGGTCCGGCCGTGTCCCCGGCTCCGGAGGCGCGGGTCTCGCTGCCGGTGGGCAGGGCCAGGTCCAGCAGTACGCAGTCGACGTCGTCCGTGAGGAGCCGGCCCGCCTCGGTGAGATTGCGGGCGGTGCGTATGCGCACCCTCGTGCCGGCCGCGGCCGGCAGCTCGGGGACGGTGAAGGTGCCCGCCGGGTCGTCCTCGATCACCAGGAGGGTGAGGTCGGCGCCGTGGGAGGCCTCCGCAGCGGCTTCGGCGCGTTGCTGCGGTTCGGGTACGGGCATCGGTTCGGGTTTCCTTCCCTCCCCCCGAGGGCGCGGCGGACCGACGATCGACGATCCGCCAGACGGGGACGATAGCGGGCCGTGGCGGTGGAACGGAATGGCGTTCCGTGATTGGCCTCCGGCATATGCACAGTCATAAGCCGCGTCAGGTCACGGATCCGGCGAGATGTGCCCGGCTCGGGGGCGGGTATCGGACATGACAAAGGTCACGCGGGTGGTGTACGGCGGGTGGCGCGGATCACGCCCGTGCGGGTACGGGGTGTTCGGAGCCGCTCGCGCGGCGGCGCGGAGCGCCTCCCGGGGCGCCCCCGGCTGCCCCGTGGGCCCGTGCAGTTCATCGCCCGCGCCGCACGCGCCCCGTGCACCTCAAACACCCCGCGCACCTCACACACCCCGCACGCGCCGCGCGCACCCCGTGCACCCCGTGCACCCCTGCGCCGCGCACCCCACACGCCCTGCACCCCGCGTCCGGTGCCTACTTGTCCGGGCGGACGACCCCGAGTATCTGCATCGAGCCCGCGCCCGCCAGCGTGACGTTGCGGCCGGGGCGCGGCGAGTGGACGATCGCGCCGTCGCCGATGTACATGCCCACGTGACTGGCGTCACTGTGGTAGATGATCAGGTCGCCGGGGCGCATGTCCTTGATCGCGATGTGCGGCAGCAGCCGCCACTGTTCCTGCGAGGTGCGGGGGATCGGCCGGCCCGCCGCCAGCCAGGCCTGGGACGTGAGGCCCGAGCAGTCGTACGACTTGGGGCCCTCGGCGCCCCAGACGTACGGTTTGCCGATCTGCTCGGTCGCGAAGGCCACCGCCTTCTTGCCGCGGGCGCTCGCCTCGCGGTTGATGTCCTTCAGGGCGCCGGAGCTGAGCCAGGCGGTCTGCTGCCTGTACTCCGCCTCCTGCTCCATCTTGAGGAGCCGGGCCCGCTCCTCCTTCTTCAGCCGGGACTCCAGCTTCTTCGCCGCGGCGATCTGCGCGTTGATCTTCTTCTTGGCCTTGGCCTGCTTGACCCGGCCGGCTTCGAGCTTCTTCCAGTTGGTGCTCGCGTCCTTGGTGTACGTCTCCAGGTCCTGCTGGGTCCTGGTCAGTTCGCCGAGCACGCCCTGTGCGGCCTGCTGGCCCTCCCGGACCCGGTTCACCCCGTCCAGGAACAGCTGCGGGTCGTCACTGAGCATGAACTGGGCGCCGGGCGGCAGTCCGCCCGTGCGGTACTGCTCGCGGGCCTGGGCGCCCGCCTGGCTCTTGAGCTCGGCGATCTTCGACTGGCCCACGACTATCGCGCGGGCCAGCTTCACGATCTCGCCGGACTGCTTCTCGGCCTTCTCCTCGGCGAGGTTGTACGCGTCGGTGGCCGCCCCCGCCTTGCGGTAGAGGTCGTCGATCTCCTTGCGCACCTCTTCGAGGCTCTTCTCCGGCGCCTTGGAAGCGTTGGACTTCGCGTCGGACGGGGATGGCGGTGCGGGCTCGGCGAAGGCCTGGACCGGCGTGACGAGCACGGTCAGCGCGCAGACCAGAGTGATCGCGGCCGAGGCACAGTGACGTCGGTTCACGAGATTCCCCCCGATGAATCTGATTTACCGTCAGTAACTTTTCGCCGATGTCGAGATCGTGCCATGCCGTACCGAAAAGCAACAGGGGCGCACGGCAGTCGTCCTGACGTTCGCACACCCGGATCGGCGTTCCTCGCCTCCCCGGCTTCCCTCTCTCTGGACGAACGGTGCCCCGTCCGCGTTCCCGTCCGCCTCCTTCGACCCGGTCGCCCCGCGTCCGTTCGGCGCGAGTCGGGCTACGGGTTGGGCTGGAGGGCCGCCCATTTCACCGTGACTTCGCCCTGGCGCCACCGCCGTACCCCGTCGGCCAGCGGCCAGTCGCCCGACAGCGCCCGTACCGCCGTGATCCAGCGCTGCCGGGCGCCCAGTGAGGCGTACGGGGCCGCCGCGGCCCACGCCCGGTCGAAGTCCCGTAGGAACGCGTGCACCGGTTCGCCCGGAACATTGCGGTGGATCAGCGCCTTGGGCAGGCGTTCCGCGAGGTCGGAGGGGCGGTCCAGGGAGGCGAGCCGGGTCGCGAAGGTGACCGTGCGCGGACCCTCCGGCCCGAGCGCCACCCAGACGTGCCGGCGCCCGATCTCGTCGCAGGTGCCCTCCACCAGGAGCCCGCCCGGCGCGAGGCGGGCGCACAACCGCCGCCAGACCGCCGCGACCTCGCCCTCGTCGTACTGGCGCAGCACGTTCGCCGCCCGGATCAGGTCGGGGCGCTCGGGGAGCGGGATCTCGAATCCGCCGTGCCGGAAGGTCAGGCCCTCGCACTCGTACGGCTTCGCCGCCGCGACCCGCTCCGGGTCGATCTCGATGCCGACCACGGCCGTGCGGGGCTCGGCCGTGCGCAGCCGGTGCAGCAGCTCGACGGCGGTCCAGGGCGCGGCGCCGTACCCGAGGTCGACGGCTACGGGACGGTCGGCGCGGCGCAGGGCCGGGCCGTGGGTGGCGGCGATCCAGCGGTCCATGCGGCGGAGCCGGTTCGGGTTGGTGGTCCCGCGGGTCGCGGTGCCGATGGGGCGCATGACAGTGAGCGTAACGATCTCGCGGCGGGGCCCGGTGCGCGCCCGGGGTGCCGGAATGCGCCGCCCGCACCGTAATGATTTGGTAAAGCGGAAATGAAAGGAGAGATTCCGCTGTTGCAGCCGTTCGCAGGGGCTCAGGTCCCTCGGCCGTCATGCCCTGAGTGAGGAGGACCGGACGACGTGAGTCAGTACGTCTCCCGGCTCGGCAGCAGCCGGGTCGCACCGCGCCTCAGATTCCCCGCCGCGTTCCCCGGCGGCCACCGCAAACCCCGACGCATCGCGATGCTCTCCGTGCACACCTCCCCGCTGCACCAGCCGGGCACCGGGGACGCGGGCGGCATGAACGTCTACATCGTGGAGCTGGCCAGGCGGCTCGCCGCGATCAACATCGAGGTCGAGATCTTCACCCGGTCCACCACCGGCGGGCTGCCCCCGGCGGTCGAGCTGGCCCCCGGTGTCCTGGTCCGGCACGTCGACGCGGGGCCGTACGAGGGACTGGCCAAGGAGGAGCTGCCCGCCCAGCTCTGCGCCTTCACGCACGGCGTGATGCAGGCGTGGGCCGGCCAGCGCCCCGGCTACTACGACCTCGTCCATTCCCACTACTGGCTCTCCGGCCACGTCGGCTGGCTCGCCGCCCAGCGCTGGGGCGTCCCGCTCGTCCACGCCATGCACACCATGGCGAAGGTCAAGAACGCGGCGCTCGCGGAGGGCGACACCCCCGAGCCGGCGGCCCGCGTCATCGGCGAGACCCAGATCGTCAGCGCGGCGGACCGGCTGATCGCCAACACCACCGGGGAGGCGGACGAGCTGATCCGCTTCTACGAGGCCGATCCCGGGTCCGTCGCCGTCGTCCACCCCGGGGTCAACCTGGACCGCTTCAGCCCCGCCGACGGGCGGGCCGCCGCGCGGGCGCGCCTCGGGCTGCCGAAGGACGCCCTGATCCCGCTCTTCGCGGGCCGCATCCAGCCGCTGAAGGCCCCGGACGTGCTGCTGCGGGCGGTCGCCGTCCTGCTGGACCGCGACCCCACGCTGCGTTCCCGGATGGTCGTACCGGTCGTCGGCGGCCCCAGCGGCAGCGGGCTCGCCAAGCCGGAGGGGCTGCAGAAGCTGGCGGCGCGGCTGGGCATCGCCGACGTCGTACGGTTCCAGCCGCCGGTCGGGCAGGAGCAGCTCGCCGACTGGTTCCGGGCCGCCTCGGTGCTGGTCATGCCCTCGCACAGCGAGTCCTTCGGTCTGGTCGCCATAGAGGCGCAGGCGGCGGGCACCCCCGTCGTCGCGGCGGCCGTGGGCGGGCTGCCGGTGGCGGTGCGGGACGGGATCAGCGGCTTCCTGATACCCGGGCACGACCCGCAGGCGTACGCACAGGCGCTGGCCCGGTTCGCCGACGCGCCGGAGCTGGTCGCCCGGATGGGTGCGGCGGCCGCCGCGCACGCCCAGGGCTTCGGCTGGGACACCGCGGCGGCGGCGACGGCCGACGTGTACACGGCCGCGATGCACGAACACCGCCGTCGCGTACGCTCGCACCATGGCTGACGTACCCGATGACGTACCCGGTGCAGCGGCACCGACCGAAGCGGCCGCGGCACGGGCCGCGCAGGTCATCGAGGCGACCCTGAGGGACGCCGGGCTCGAATGGGAGAGCCCCGAGCCGGGCGATTACGTCGTCAAGCTGCCCGGTACGCGCAAGCTGTCCACCACCTGCTCGCTGCGGGTCGGCAGGCACTCGCTCTCCCTCAACGCCTTCGTCGTCCGGCATCCGGACGAGAACGACGCCGCGGTCCACCGCTGGCTGCTGGAGCGCAACCTCCGCCTCTTCGGCGTGAGTTACGCGATCGACCCGCTCGGCGACATCTATCTCGTCGGCAAGCTGCCGCTCTCCGTGGTCACCCCGCAGGAGCTGGACCGGCTGCTCGGCACGGTCCTCGAAGCGGCCGACGGCTCGTTCAACACCCTGCTGGAGCTGGGCTTCGCGAGCGCGATCCGCAAGGAGTACGAGTGGCGGGTGTCGCGCGGCGAGTCCACGCGGAACCTGGACGCGTTCACGCATCTGACCCAGCGCCCGGCCGACCGGACCGGCTGACGGCTCGACCGTTTCGGCCGGTCCGCCGTCGCCTCCCGGCTCGGCCGACCTGCCCCATCACCTCCCGGTTGGTCCAACCCGCCGTCACCTTCCGGGGATTCCGGCCCGAGATTCCCCGGTGCACGCCTCTTTCGGCGTCCCAGGGGGCCGTGGCATGCTCGCGGCCGACGCAGATATGAACGTCGTTCACATGGATGAAAGGCGGCTCGGATTCATGGCGATCGGATTCATCGAGAACGACCAGGGGAACATCAGCAGGCGCGGGCTGCTGGCAGGCGCCGTGGCGGTCGCCGCGACGACGGTCGGCGCCATCGCCGCCGGCAGCGGCCCGGCGTTCGCCGCCGCCCGGGGGACCGCGGCCGGTGCCCCGCGAGCGGCCACCCCGCTCTGGCGGGAGTTCGCCGCCGCCCCGTTCACCCACCCGCAGATCCCGTTCGTCGGCCGGGCCGGTCACCGCGGCGGCTCCCGCCCGCCCCGCCGTCCCGGCCGCGGCTTCGTCGTCGACGTCCGGCGCCACGGTGCGAGGCCCGACGGCTCCGCCGACGCCGCCCCCGCGATCAACCGCGCCATCGCCGCAGCCGGAGAGCGCGGCGGCGGCACGGTGCTCATCCCCGAAGGCACGTACCGGATCGACGACATCATCCGGATCGGCCACAGCGACGTGGTGGTGCGCGGCGCGGGCAGCGGGCGCACCAGGCTGTACGCGACCAGGAACCTCACCGAACTGGTCGGGGCGTACGGCAGCCGGTACGGCGGCGACAAGTCCAGCTGGTCCTGGGCCGGCGGCCTCGTCTGGCTCTGCCCGCAAGACCGCTGGGCCTCGCTCACCGACGCGATCCGGGCGAAGTCCTGGCCCTTCGAGGGCTGGACCGGCAACCGGCGCGACGAGTGGCGCACCCTGACCACCGTCGCCCCCGCCCGCCGCGGCGACCGCTCGATCACCGTCGACGACCCGACGGGGCTGCGGCGCGGCCGGCTCGTACTGCTCCGGCTCGCCGACGACGCCGGCCACACCCTCCTGGAGCACATGGCGGGCGGCGGCCCCGGCCCCGAGGCGTACCACTGGGACGACAAGACCAAGCTGACCTCGTACGTCCCCTACGAGTGGCCGGTCCGCGTCACCTCCGTACACGGCCACCGGGTCACGCTGGAGCGCCCGCTCCCGCTCGACGTGCGGCCCGAGTGGGATCCCCGGCTGACCACGCTCGTCACCCCGCTCACCGGCTCCGGCGTCGAGGGCCTCACGCTCGAAGCGGTCGAGACCCCGCAGTCGCCGCATCTGCTCGACAAGGGGTACAACGGGGTCGCGTTCCAGTGCGCGTACGACTGCTGGGCCGACGACATCACCGTCCGCCACGTCGACAACGGCTTCGGCCTGATCGCCGCCTCGGCCTGTACCCTGCGCCGCACCCGGGTCGAGGGCCGCGGCTCGCACCATCCGTACTACTGCCGCGAGGGTTCGCACGACAACCTGATCGAGGACTTCACCGTCGCGCGGCGCACCGTACCGGCGCCCGCCGGAACCCAGTTGCACGGCATCAACGTCGAGGGGCTGTCCAGCGGGAACGTCTGGTCGCGCGGGCTGATGGAGATGGGGACGTTCGACTCGCACCGGGGCATGCCGTTCGCCGACGTCCGCACCGACATCACGGTCGAGAACAACGGGCGGCACGGCGGCGACGCGAGCGCGGGGCCGCTCTTCGGCGCCCGCTTCACGCACTGGAACATCCGGGTCACCAACGGCCGGGCGGGCCTGATGCGGATCGACGGGCTCGCTCCGTACAGCGCGACGGTCGGCATCAGCGAGGTGACGGAGTTCGACCAGATCGACGTCCCCGACTTCACCGGCGATCTGCACACCAGGCTGGAGGCGTACGGCACGCCGGAGGCGGTGTGGCCGCCCAATCTGTACGAGGCCCAGCGGGCCCTGGCCGGCTGAGGGCGAGGGGGCGGCCGGCCGCAGCGCTCAGCCTTCGGCCCGCAGCGCCGACTCCACGTCCGCCAGGGCCGATTCGAGCTGCGGGGCGACACCGGCCCACGCCTGGTCCAGCTCTTCCCGGGACGCGCGGCGCGGAACGGTCTCCACCAGCATGATCAGGTAGAGGTAGCAGCGGTAGAGCGCGAGGCGCAGCCGGACCGACGCGTCGAACACCACCGGCCGCCCGGTGCCGTCCGCGTACCCGGCGAGGAAGTCCTCGTCCTCCGCCATGTTCCCGAACAGGGCGAGCGATACGAAGTCGGCGACCGGGTCGCCCCAGAACATCCGCTCGCCGTCGACGATCCCGCCGATGGTCCGCGCACCGGGCGCGCCGTCGACGAGGAGGTTGCCCTGCCACAGGTCGAAGTGGACCAGGGCGGGGCGCGTCACGTCGTCGAGCACCGGCGCCGCGGCGGCGAGCAGGGCGCGGATGCCTGCCGTCGGGCGCGGCAGCCGGGCCCGGTAGGCGTCCGCGTCGGCGAGGACCGCGTCGGTCATCGCGGTGAACGCCTGCCGCCAGGACGGGGCCAACGGGCCCACCGCCAGGGAGGGATAGCCGAAACCGGCCGGGCCGGTGACGGCGTGCAGCCGGGCGACGATCCGCCCCAGCTCCGTCCTGAGCCGGCGCTCCTCGGCATCGGACAGGGCGTCGGCGGAAGCGGGGCCGGTGAGCTCGTGCCAGGGCAGCCCCGGACGGGCCGACATGATCACGTACGGTCCGGTCGGCGCGGCCGGGTCGAGTTCGCTGTGCAGGACGCGGGGGACCGGTGCCGCGCCCTCCGCGCAGGTGTAGAACGTGGCCTCGTTGACCAGCAGATCGCGCTCGTATCCCATCAGTGTTCCGGGGGTCGCGGGCGGCGGGATCTTCACCACCCGGTCGCTGCCGTCCGTGAGCGTCACCCGGGAGACCGTGTTGAACGTGCCTCCGGTGAGCGGCGCGCGGGCGGCGATCCGGTCCTCCGTCAGGCCGACGGAGTCGAGAACGGCCGTGGTCGTCGCGTCAGCCTGCATGGGATCGCACCTCTGTCTCGGATTCCGGTTCGTCGGTGTGAAGCAACGCATCGTCAAACGGCGCATTCGGCGCATTCACAGGATGATCACGGCGTCGTCACGATCGCATCCCATGCCCGACTTGATTGATCATCAAACCATTTTCCGCTCATACAGTGAGCAAAACCGAACACCCTGCTCATAGAGACGGACCGGATCCATGCGTTCCACCGCCCTACGCCGTACCGCTGTTGCCGCCACCGCGGTGTCCCTGGCCCTGTTCGCCACCGCATGCGGCGGTTCGGACTCCGGTTCCTCCGACAAGGGGGACAAGGGCTCCGGTGCCCAGGGCAAGGAGTCCGCGGCCGCCGCGCCCGCGGCCGAGGCCCTGAGCGCCGCCGAGCTGGAGAAGGCCGCGCTGGCCCAGGGCGACGTCAAGGGGCACAAGATCTCCAAGGCCGCGGCCAAGGACACGGTCGCCGTCGACGACATCAAGACCGGCAAGAAGGTATGCGCCCCGTTCGCCAATGCGCTGATGGGCGCTCAGGTCGGCGAGCCCGGCGCGTTCACCAAGCGCACGGTCGTCAGCGAGCCGAAGAAGGGCGACCTGGCGAAGCAGGACAGCGGGGACGCCGAGGAGGCGTTCAAGGCCGCGTTCGACATCACGACGACGCAGCTGGCACTCGGTTCGTACGACGGCAAGGGCGCGCAGGAGTCGGTCGCCTCGCTGCGCACTGCGGCCACCGAGTGCGCCGGCGGCTTCGAGTTCACCGCGGCCGGTGAGAAGCAGAAGGTCAGCAAGATCACCGAGGAGCAGGTCAAGGGCGGCGAGGAGGCGGCCGCCTGGACCGTTCAGGTGGAGCAGAGCGGGGAGAAGGTCGAGTTCAAGCTCGTGGCCATGCGCCAGGGCGCCTCGTTCGCCTCGTTCTCCTCGATGAACCTGGCCGCGATGGGCGGCGGCGGGGACTTCGAACTGCCGACCGCGGTGATCGAGGCCCAGGCCGCGAAGCTGGCCTAGGGAATGTCTGATGAATGAGTGCGGGAGAAGGAGCGGGGTCTGGTGCGTGCGATCGCAAGGCGCCGGAGCGTCTGCGTGGCGGAGCCACGTGGGCGGTTCGGCAACGCCGCGAGCATGCGTGCCCGACCCCGGGACGCCGCAGGCATGTGTCGGACACCCCCCAGGTTCCTTCGTCCGGATCGTGCCGGGCTCGCGTGCCCCGGTGCCGCGCATGCGGCCGAGTACGCGGCGCACCGCGCGTGAGTATTCGTACTCATGATCGTCGATTCACCCTCCGGGCAGGCTGGTGGCACCAGTCAGCCAGGAGGGGGCACATCATGAACGTGATCAGCCGACGTGACCGGGCGGCGTCCGCGCGGAGCGGGCGCCGCCGGAGCCGTGCCGCGGCAGGGCTCGCCGTGGCCGCCGCGACCGTGGCGATGTTGACCACGGGCTGCTCGACCGAGGACGCGATCTGCGGCGGCGGCGAATACCCGGTCATGACGATCGGGAGCACCGGATCGGCCTGCGTGTCCGACGACGAGGACCCGCCGAAGGGGTACGTCCGGTACCCGAAGGGCAAGGTCCCCGAGCACGTGGACGACAAGTGGGACATGTACTGGCGTACCCACAGCGTGGACAAGGACGGCCGGATCATCGAAGTCCAGGACGGTTCCTAGGAGTCGGGCCGGCGCCGGCTCAGGGCAGCGGGACGAGCCTCACCACTGTGACGATCAGGACGGACCCGGAGACGTAATAGAGCACGATCGCCCCGGCCACGGTCGCCTCACGGCGGTCGCGCTCGCTCTTGACGGCCGACGAGCCGTGCCCGTACGGGTCGAGGCCCAGGGTTCGCGCCATCTCGGCGCGGAAGGTCTCGCCCTCGCGCATCTTGGCCAGGGAGTCGTCGGCGGGCGGTGCGTAGGAGATGCGGAAGCTCAAGCGACGCTCCGCCTCTCGGCCTCGTCCTGCGCCAGCCGGTCCAGGATCCGTTCGGCCTCGGGGTCGGGTACGGCCTCCAGCATCCAGTGCCGCATCACGGCCTGGATCTCGTGCACCCCCGCCTCGTTGATGGCGCGGTCGAACTCCTCGCGTCTCTCCTCCGGCAGCGTGGCACGGATGGCCGGAATGCTGTTGGGCACGTCGACCTCGGCACCGCCGACGAAGGTCTTCAGGGGCTCGCCCATGATTGCTCTCCCCGCTCTCCTTGCGTCCTCCGCACGGCCCGTCCGATCGGTTCCGCCGTCGCGCGGGCCGGTGCTCGGGACACGGTAGCGCCAGTGCCGGTGACGAACACGGCACCCCACGCGATACGTTCGCCCGGTGACAGCGACATCATGGGACATATTGCTGGTAGGTGGAGCCTCGGGCGTCGGCAAGAGCCGGGCGGCGGCCCAACTCGCCGGTGAACCGGGCGGGTCGAAGGGATTCGTGGTCGAGTTCGACGACGTGGTCAGCGCCGTCGAGGCCATGACGACACCCGAACACCATCCCGCGCTCCACCACTTCGGGACCGTCCCCGACACGGCGCGGCTCTCCGTCGACCGGGTGCTGGACCTACAGATCGCCACCGCCAGGGCCCTCGAACCCGCGGTGCTGGGCGTGGTCCGCAACCGCCTGACCGTCGACGTACCCGCCGTGATCGAGGGCGACTACCTCACCCCGGACGCCGCGGCGGAAGCGATCCACGAGGGCCGGGCGGCCGGCCGCCGGGTACGGGCGGTCTTCCTGTACGAGCCGGACCCGGAACAGATCCTCGCCAACTACGCGGCCAGGGAGCCCGACAGCGGCGAACAGCGCCACCGCGCACAGGTCAGCGCCGCGTACTCGCACTGGCTCGCCGGTCAGGCGGCCCGGCACGGCCTGCCGGTGGTCGAATGCCGCCCCTGGGCCGACCTCGCGGGGCGCGTGGAACGGGCGTTGGGGCAGCACGTGGACGGCGCGTTGTCACACCCCCGCCCTACGCTCGGCCCATGAGCGTCTCCATCTACTACAGCGCCCGCCGGACCACGCCGCTGACCACCGCCGAGTCGGCCGCCATCCAGCGCATCGTCTCCGCCCGGGCCGAGTCGTTCCCGTACGACGACGAGGAGGGCCTGTACCTGTACGACCCGGGCGACGACGGGGACGACCAGATCGTCGCCGGCTCCACGAAACTGCCGGGCGGCGACCCCGGCCGATGGCTCCCGGTGACGGCCCATGTGCTCGACTCCGTCACCGAGTTGCGCCGCGCCGTCGGGGGAGCGCAGTGGCACGTCCACCTGGACGACGCCGACGTCCCGTGGGACGAGACCGAGGGCTACGCCCTGCCGGGCATGCGGGACGAGGCACTCGCCGCCGAGCTGGGCGGCCTCTGCGACGGCTCCGGTGGGCAGGGCGGGTGAGGTGGCAGGGAGTGCGTCCGGCGTTTGCGGCGCACCGGTAGCGGGCTGTTGATCTGGGCGTCGGTGACTGTCATCGAGCGGCCCTGGAGGCACGGCCGAAGGGGCGCAACCGCTGAGAGCGACGGCGCTGGGAGAGCGTCAGCCGCCGGCGCGTGCGGCCCGCTCACGCAGTTCCTGGGCCTCGGGAACTTCGCTGTGCCGACGGAGACATACGCCTCCGAGATCGGGCGGGCCCTCGCCGCCGGAGCGACCGTCGCGGTCAACCACCTCGGCCAGGACCCCGACGCCCACGCCCTCCTCACCACCCACTACCGCACCTGCCACACGGTCACCCCCGCCATGGTCGAACGCAGGTGGGGCCGCATCGTGAACATCGGCAGCGTCAACGCCCGCGCCGGCCGGACGAACCTCGTCGCGTACAGCACCGCGAAGGCCGGGCTGCTGGGCCTGACCCGGTCCCTCGCCCGTGAGTTGGGCCCGTACGGGATCTGCGTCAACACGGTCATGCCTGGCGCCGTCCAGGTCGAGGCCGGGAACGCGATCCCCGCCCGGCACCGTGCGCGGCCGGAGGACCAGATCAAGCGCCGGTGTGTCCCGCGTCGTGGCCGGCCCGAGGATGTCGCGGCCCTGGTGGCGTTTCTCGTGGGCCCCTCCGCCTCGTTCATCACGGGGCAGTCCATCCACGTCGACGGCGGCTGGCTGCTGCACTGAGACCGCCGACAAGCAAGGAGACAAGCCGAGATGATGGAACGAGTCCGCGCCGTCCTCGTCACCGCTGACGGGACGATGCTTGTCATCCGCCGCACCAAGCCTGAGATTCCCGAGTACTGGGTCCTGCCCGGCGGTGGTGTCGAACCCGGCGACGCGTCCCGGGAGGCCGCCCTCCACCGGGAGATCCACGAGGAGATCGCGGGGAAGGCCGACATCGTCGGCCTTCTCCACACGATGGAGTCCGACGACGAGCGCCAGCTCTTCTACCTCGCCCGCATCGCGACCTGGTCCTTCGACGACCGCACCGGCCCCGAGTTCAGCGCCGAGGGCCGCGGCGAATACGCGCTGGAGGAGATCCCACGGACCGAGGAGGGGCTCGACGGCATCGACCTCAAGCCCGAGGAGATCGCTCACGTCCTGCGAGGAGCCATCAGCAGCGGAAGCCTCGGAGGCACGGCAACGCTCTGAGTCTTCGAGCATCAACACACCACCGGGCCGGCACCGAGATGTGTCGGCCGTGGCGGCGTTCCCATGCACCGCTGGCTCGGCACCGCGTTGTTGTCGGAAGGACTTGGCGCACCCAAAAGCCCCCACCATGCGGAGAATTCGCAGGTGGGGGCTTCTTCAGTTCTGCTTACTTCTTCTTGCCCTGGTTCTTCACGGCCTCGATGGCGGCCTTCGCCGCGTCCGGGTCGAGGTAGGTGCCGCCCGGCTTCACGGGGCGGAAGTCGGCGTCCAGCTCGTAGACGAGCGGGATGCCGGTCGGGATGTTCAGGCCCGCGATGTCGGCGTCGGAGATGCCGTCGAGGTGCTTGACCAGGGCCCGGAGGCTGTTGCCGTGGGCGGCGACCAGGACGGTGCGGCCGTCGAGCAGGTCCGGCACGATGTCGTCGTACCAGTACGGCAGCATGCGGTCGACGACGTCCTTGAGGCACTCCGTGCGCGGGCGCAGCTCCGGCGGGATCGACGCGTAGCGCGGGTCGTCGCTCTGCGAGAACTCGGTGCCGTCCTCAAGGGCGGGCGGCGGGGTGTCGTAGGAGCGGCGCCAGAGCATGAACTGCTCCTCGCCGAACTCGGCGAGCGTCTGGGCCTTGTCCTTGCCCTGCAGGGCGCCGTAGTGGCGCTCGTTCAGCCGCCAGGAGCGGTGGACCGGGATCCAGTGGCGGTCCGCGGACTCCAGCGCGAGCTGCGCGGTGCGGATGGCGCGCTTCTGGAGGGAGGTGTGCAGGACATCGGGGAGCAGACCGGCGTCCTTGAGCAGCTCACCGCCGCGGACTGCCTCCTTCTCGCCCTTCTCCGTGAGGTTGACGTCCACCCAGCCGGTGAACAGGTTCTTCGCGTTCCATTCGCTCTCGCCGTGGCGGAGGAGGATCAGCTTGTACGGTGCGTCGGCCATGGGTCCGAGCGTAATCGAACCCGTCCGAGCTCCGCGCTACCGGTCACAGGGCGGACAGCGGGCGGGCCCGGCGGCGACAGGACGGGCCCGGCGGCGGCCGGGAGCGGCGACGATTGACGGCAGACGTCAATTGAGTGGCGGACCGGAATCCAGGATTCGTAACGTTCGGACAGCAGTCGGGCCTCTTACCTGCGCTGTCCGTTCCGTACTTCCCTGGGGGGATTCCGTATGTCTGTCGCCGGTCTCAGACGGGCCGCACGCGAATCCGTGTCCGGGCTCCCCAGGCAGTTCTGGTGGCTGTGGACCAGCACGCTGGTCAACCGCCTCGGAGCGTTCGTCGCCACCTTCATGGCGCTCTACCTGACCCTGGACCGCGGCTACTCGGCCTCGTACGCCGGTCTGGTCGTCGCGCTGCACGGGCTCGGCGGGGTCGTCTCCTCGCTGGGGGCGGGGGTGATGACCGACCGGCTCGGCCGTCGGCCCACCATGCTCATCGCGCAGACGTCGACGGCCGTGTCCGTGGCCGTGCTCGGGTTCATGGTCCACCCGGTGGCGATCGCCACGGTCGCCTTCTTCGTGGGCATGGCCAGCAACGCGTCGCGGCCCGCCGTGCAGGCGATGATGGCCGACATCGTCCGGCCCGAGGACCGGGTGCGGGCCTTCTCGCTCAACTACTGGGCCATCAACCTCGGCTTCGCCGTCTCCTCGGCCGGCGCCGGCTTCGTCGCCGAGTACAGCTATCTCGCCGGGTTCCTCGGCGAGGCCGCGATGACGCTGTTCTGCGCCGTCGTGGTCTTCATGAAGGTGCCCGAGTCGCGGCCCGACAAGCCGGTGGTGTCCGGACGCGCGGCGGACGACGGGGCGGACGAGGTCCGGCTCCCCACGGTGCTGCGCGACGGCCGGTTCATGAGCGTCGTCGGGCTGTCCTTCGTCATCGCCCTGATCTTCCAGCAGGGTTACGTGGGACTCCCGGTGGCCATGGGGGCGGACGGGTTCTCCAGCTCCGACTTCGGTACCGCCGTCGCCGTCAACGGGGTGCTGATCGTGGTGCTCCAGATTCCCGTCACCCGCTTCATCCAGCACCGCGATCCGCGCCGGCTGCTCATCGTGTCGTCGCTGCTGGCGGGGTACGGGTTCGGGCTGACCGCGTTCGCCGGGTCGGTCGCCGTCTACGCGCTGACCATCTGCGTCTGGACGGTCGCCGAGATCGTCAACGCGCCGATCCAGAGCAGCCTGGTGGTCCGGCTGTCGCCCGCCCGGGGCCGGGGCCGCTACCAGGGCATGTACACGATGTCGTGGTCCGCGGCCGCGCTGATCGCGCCGCTGATGTCGGGCCTGGTGATCGACCGGTTCGGGGCCCAGTGGCTGTGGAGCGCGTGCGCTGTCCTGGGGACCGGGGCCGCGCTGGGCTACTGGCTGCTGATGCGGAACCTGCCGGGGGAGGACGTGGCGGCGCCCGAGGGCGGCAGCCGGGTGGCGGAGAGCGGTGCCGCGGTCGCCTCCGGTGCCGCGGTTGCTTCCGGGGCCGACGCCGCCGCCGATGCCGATGCCGCCGCCGGGCCCGCCGTCGAACGGGCGGGCTGAGGGCGCAGGCCGCACACGGGGGCGCTTTCGCTATTCCGCGGCAGCCGGTCAGCCGCAGCAGCCACCGCACTGGCACGGGGCCCCGGACTGGCAGCCGCAGCCGCAGCCCGAGCCGCAGCCGCAGGCGCCGAGCAGGGTCAGGTGCACCACCTCGGCGGGTGCCTCCTGCTGTGGGTCGGTCGTGGGGGAATCGGCCATGGTTCCTCCTCAAGGCATACGACAGGGCCGCACGCCGCGAGAACGCGCGTACGACCGGGGCGTACGGACAAGGCGTGCCGCCCCACCCCATTTCATGCCCACCCCGGCGGGCGCATCAACGGCGCACATACGCAGAAACACTTGTGCGACGCCGATGCGCCCGCGCACATCCGTACGCGCCTCCACGGCACATCTCGGCCACGCGCCCCGGCCACGGGCTCCGACCACGGGCTCCGGTCACGGGCCCCGGCTACGTAACCGCGGTCACGCCCCGCGGTCACGCCCAGCAGTCCCGTCCCGCGGCCACGCCCCATGTCCACGCCCGCTGTCACGTCCCGCGGCTACGCGCCCTCCACCGTCGTCTGCTGCTGGATCTCGTCGGCGTGCTCACCCGTCACCAGGTACACGACCCGCTTGGCGACCGACACCGCGTGGTCCGCGAAGCGCTCGTAGTAGCGGCCGAGCAGCGTCACGTCGACGGCCGTCTCGATGCCGTGCTTCCAGCGGTCGTCCATCAGGTGCTGGAACAGCGTGCGGTGCAGCAGGTCCATCTCGTCGTCGTCCTGCTCCAGCTGGAGTGCCAGATCGACGTCCTTGGTGATGATCACCTCGGCGGCCTTGGCCATCAGGCGCTGCGCCAGCTGCCCCATCTCCAGGATGGTGGCGTGCAGGTCGTGCGGGACCGCCGACTGCGGGAACCGCAGCCGGGTCAGCTTGGCGACGTGCTGGGCGAGGTCGCCCGAGCGCTCCAGGTCGGCGCTCATCCGCAGGGAGGTGACCACGATGCGCAGGTCCGTCGCCACGGGCTGCTGACGCGCGAGCAGGGCGATGGCCCGCGCCTCCAGGTCGTGCTGAAGGTCGTCGACCTTCTGGTCCGCGGCGATCACGCTCTCCGCGAGCTTGAGATCGGCATCGAGCATGGACGTCGTCGCCCGGCCGATCGCCGACCCGACGAGCCGGGCCATCTCGACCAGCCCTTCTCCGATCGAGTCGAGTTCCTCGTGGTACGCGTCACGCATGGAAGTCCCTCTCCAGTCCTCTGTGTAAGGCCGGGGCCAGGTTCGAACCCCACGCTGCCACCCTGAGTGGCGTACGCGTCGGGTTCCGGCCGCCCAAGTGAACCAACCCTTGCTCCTCGGTGAACTCTGGGCGACGAGTGTTCGGATAGGCACTCGGACGGCTGGGAGAGTCGTCCGGTACCCGCATAACCTTGACGTATGGACGTGAACGCGGCAGTCGCCGCAGCTGCGGCGATCGGCGGTGCGTGCACCGGCGTGATCGCCATGCTTGCGTTCCGCTGGAGCGAGCGCGACCAGAAGAAGCCGACGCGAACCTCCATGCGGCCCGACAGCAACGCACCCCTGCCGCCCGGGGTGGACACGGTCCTGTCCGTGCTCAGCTCCTCGGCGGTGGTGCTCGACGAGAGCGACAGCGTCGTCAAGGCCAGCTCCGCCGCCTATGCGCTGGGACTGGTCAGGGGCGGCCGGCTCGCCGTCGAGGCGATGCTGAACATGGCCAGGGACACCCGCCGCGACGGTGAGATACGACAGGTGGAACTGGACCTTCCGCGGCGCGGTACGGGCCGCGGCGAGGCCCTCGCGGTCTCCGCCCGGGTCGCCCCGCTCGGCTCCCGGCTGGTGCTCCTGCTGGTCGAGGACCTCACCGAGGCCCGCCGGATAGAGGCGGTGCGGCGCGACTTCGTCGCCAACGTCAGCCATGAGCTCAAGACCCCGGTCGGCGCTCTCTCCCTGCTCTCCGAGGCAGTGATGGACGCCTCGGACGACCCGGAGGCGGTGGAACGCTTCGCGGGCCGGATGCAGATAGAGGCGACCCGGCTGACCAACCTCGTACAGGAGATCATCGACCTCTCGCGGGTGCAGAACGACGACCCGCTGGAGGACGCCGAGCCGGTCCGGGTGGACGAGCTGGTGGCCGAGGCCATCGACCGCTGCCGCCAGCAGGCCGGCTCGAAGCAGATCACCATGGCCTCGGGCGGCACCGCGGAGCTCCGTATCTGGGGCAACCGCGGCCAGCTCGCCGCGGCGCTCGGCAATCTCGTCGAGAACGCCGTCAACTACAGCCCCGCCCGCACCCGAGTGGGCATCGCCGCCAGGCGGCTGTCCGTGCCGGGCGGGGACCAGATCGAGCTAGCCGTGACCGACCAGGGCATCGGCATCTCGGAGAAGGACCGCGAGCGGGTCTTCGAACGCTTCTACCGCGTCGACCCGGCCCGCTCACGGGCCACCGGTGGCACCGGCCTCGGCCTCGCCATCGTGAAACACGTGGCCGCCTCGCACGGCGGGGAGGTCACGGTCTGGAGCTCGGAGGGCCAGGGCTCCACCTTCACCCTGCGGCTGCCCGAAGCGGGCGCCGTACGGGAACGGGACCGCAGCTCGGACGGACCGCCCGTCGTCAACGGCGACGAGGGCGGCCCCCATGGACCCGCTCACCCCGACACCCTTGAACCATTCCCTGCCCCGGAGGTCCTTCCGTGACCCGAGTGCTCGTCGTCGAGGATGAGGAATCCTTCAGCGACGCCCTGTCCTACATGCTCCGCAAGGAAGGCTTCGAGGTCGCCATCGCGGCCACGGGCCCGGACGGGCTTGACGAGTTCGAGCGCAACGGCGCCGACCTCGTACTGCTCGACCTGATGCTGCCGGGCCTGCCCGGCACGGAGGTCTGCCGTCAGCTGCGCAGCCGGTCCAATGTCCCCGTGATCATGGTCACGGCGAAGGACAGCGAGATCGACAAGGTCGTCGGCCTGGAAATAGGAGCCGACGACTACGTGACCAAGCCGTTCTCCTCGCGGGAACTGGTCGCCCGGATCCGCGCCGTGCTGCGCCGCCGCGGCGAGCCGGAGGAGGTCACCCCGGCCGCCCTGGAGGCGGGCCCGGTGCGGATGGACGTGGACCGCCACGTCGTCACCGTCGCCGGCGGCAAGGTCGACCTCCCGCTCAAGGAGTTCGACCTGCTGGAGATGCTGCTGCGCAACGCGGGCCGGGTCCTGACCCGCATGCAGCTGATCGACCGGGTCTGGGGCGCGGACTACGTGGGTGACACCAAGACCCTCGACGTCCACGTCAAGCGCCTGCGCGCCAAGATCGAGCCCGACCCGGGAGCGCCGCGCTTCCTGGTGACGGTGCGCGGGCTGGGCTACAAGTTCGAGCCGTAGACCGCCAGGTGTGCGAAACGGCGGAGGCATTGCCGGGGCCGCCCAGCAGCACCGAGCCGCCGGCCGGGACGACGACCGATCCGGCGCCCTCGGCGGCGTGCAGCTGCACCGAGGTGCTCGAAC